>JADDPA010000070.1:4049-23264 GCA_016782125.1 Thermobaculum sp. | reverse complement strand
AGCAACAAGCAGCATGACACTACTTGACCGGCTCTCTAGCGGTTCTGGTGCTGGTGAAATACCTCGTAGAGCACGACGCCCGTTGCAACGGCGAGATTCAGGGAGTCCGCCGTGCCGGCCATCGGGATGCGCACCATCGCATCGCATATCGCTCGCTGGGTATCCGTAAGTCCGTGTCGCTCGCTCCCCATCAACAGAACCAGCGGCGTAGTATACGACACCGCACGATACGGCTGCTCCGCCTGGTCGGACGTCCCTACCAGTGGGTGCCCATACTCAGTCCGCCAGGCAGCAAAATCATCGAATGTCGCACGTGCCAGCCGTTGCGAGAAGACGGCGCCCATACTCGCTCGCACCGCCGACGGGTCGTGGGGGTCAGTGGTGCCGCCGAGCAGAAGCACCCCCTCACAGCCCACAGCATCACACGTGCGCAGGATTGTGCCGAGGTTGCCAGGATCAGCGATCCCATCGAGCGCAACCCATCCCAGCCCATGCATCTCGGTAATATCCCCAAGCTCCGACCAGCGCTGGCGAACCACCGCCCCGATGCCTTGTGGATTATCCTTCATCGCAAGGCCACGGAAGACCTCGGGCGTCAGCTCGAGCACCTCCGCGCCGGAAACGCGCAGTTGTTCTACAAGGCCACGGGCGTACACACTGGACAGTAACGCTGGCGCAATAACGCAGGTCTCGACGGAGGCACCCAAGTCTACCGCCTGGCCCACGAGGCGAATGCCTTCGATGTAGAAGGTGCCACGCTCATCGCGTGATTTCCGCTGCCGTAGGTGCCTAATCGCCTTGATCGTCGTATTGCCCGAACTGGAGATCACGGGGAGCTTGTGCTACCCCTCTGCCTTCTTGCGCACATACTCTCGCCCGTACTGCAGGAAGTCAGAAAGTGCGACAATTCCAAACACGGTCGCCACAATTCGGGTCACCCGCGGAGCGAAAAGTAATCCCCCGATCAGTGCCGTGGCGATCCACTGACTGATGCAGAACGGGCAACTGAGCAACTCGCCGATAGCGAGCCTCAGGCCGCTCCCCTTTGGCGTCCCCATGACCTCCGCATCACCGATTGCCTCTTCGCCCTCCGTGAAAGGTGCCCGTACGGTGCTCGTCACCTTGGCACGCGTGATAATACGGCTGAGCCTGAAGGTCGCGACGGCAAACAGAACCATATCCCCTGTTCCCACCCGCTCGGGCAACCTGCGACCCGATCGTGTCGCCAGTACAAGCAAACCGGCGAAGAACGTATTGTATAGTGCCATGATACCAAGATAGGCGGGGAGGGGCTTCTCCTCTTCGGCTTCCTCTTGATAAGTGCTGACCGCGTCTACTGTTGCCGACATCCTGGACCTCCATACAGGTACTGCTTCGGTCGGATAGCCGACCTTTGCCGCGTCAAACTGCTGGCTTCAAGAACGCAAGCCCGGTGCCTACAGCGGTCATCTGGCACACTGACTGCTATGCCAATAACACAGGAAGGCAGATCGATCCAACTCGATGCATTGTCTCTTCCTCCGACCCGTGTCGCTGGACGAGTCACGCGCCCTCGTAATCCGGATCCGATAAGCGTTCGACTATATGGTCGAGGGAGAGAACGTGTCAACAGGTGTCCCAAGCGCCGCGTACTGCGGCCTTAGTGCCATCCCCATGATCTACTTCAAGGACATGGTCCTGGACCGCACGATGGAGCCGCCCCAATGGTTCGACATCGCCGCCGGGCTCGGCCTCGACGCGACAGAGGTGCATGATCGCTACTTACGCAGCCATGAACCCCACTACATCGAAGAGTTGGCCGAGCAGATTCGTGAGAGGGGCCTCGCCGTCTCGCAAGTGATCGGGGCAGCAGACCTCACGAACCCGGACCCGGACCAACGCGAGGCGGCGCTCACGACGACCCGTCAGAACCTTGATGCCGCCGCCGTTCTCGGCGCAACGTGCGTGCGGCTAACCGCCGGCCAGGAGCATGCCGGCCAACCACACGCGGAGGGAGTCCGGCTCGCGGTGGATGGTATGAAGCGCGCGTTGGAGTACGCGGAAACCAAATGCGTGTTCCTCGCCTACGAGAACCACTACAAGGACTACTTCTGGCCGGAACCGGACTTCTCGCGACACACGGCGACCTTTCTGGAGATCCTCGACGGCCTCCGTGACACATCGATCAAGGTGAACTTTGACTGCTCGAACCAGGTGGTAAATGGTGAAGACCCCGTCGCGTTGCTGCGCCAGGTGCGCGAGTACGTCGTCCACGTCCATTGCAGTGACCGCGTCGCGCCTAACGAGTATCCCCATGCCGTGACCGGAGAGGGCGTCGTGGACTTCCCAGCGATCTTCCAACTGCTGAAGGCAATCGGGTACTCAGGCTGGCTCTCGGTCGAGTACGGCGGAGACGAGGGGCTGGACGGCCTGCGTCGCTCGATTCGGAACGTCCGCGATCTTTGGGCAAACACGACCCTGACTAACGCATAAAGAGCAGGCACGAGAGATTCCTTCCGCGCACTTGTCGTCAACTGCAGCGTAAGGGCGCGCTTACACGCCCGGCAGGACGGACGTGCTACCATGCGGACACAATCAGCTCGACCATCAGTCGAGCCCAGAAGGAGACAAGATGCGCGCACTTGTATGGCACGGTCCACACGAAATGACCCTCGAAGAGATAGAGATGCCCCAGCCTGAGCAAGGGGACGCGCTCGTTCGCGTCTCAGCGGTTGGCATCTGCGGCAGTGACCTGCACGGCTACACCGGCGCGTCCGGCCGCCGCACCCCGGGCACCGTGATGGGACACGAGTTGTCCGGCGTCGTCGAGCGACTTGAGGGAGAAAACTCCGCGCCGCCCACACAAGGACAGCGCGTTGCCGTGAATCCGATGAAGACCTGCGGGACCTGCGCGTACTGCGTCGCGGGTATGGAGCAGATTTGCCCAAACCGGCTGGTACTCGGAGTGAACATGGGGGCGGCGGGCGCGCTGTCCGACTACGTCGTTATACCGGCTGCCAACGCAGTTCCCCTCGCGGATGAGACGTCGGACGCCGAGGGCGCGATGGCGGAGCCTCTGGCCGTCGCGTTGCGCGCGGTGAACCTGTCAGGGCTGCAGGACGGGCAACCCGCGCTAGTCGTGGGTGGCGGCACGATCGGTCTGTGTATCGTCCTCGCGCTGCGCAGCCGGGGTGTGGGCCCGATTTTTGTCACCGATCGCATACAGCACCGACTCGACGTGGCCCGTACAATCGGCGCCGAGGCGCTGAGCGCCGAAGTCGATGTGACGGGCCGAATCATGGAAGTGACGAACGACCTAGGCGTCACGAGCACCCTCGACGCCGTCGGCATCGGTCCGACGATCAAGCAGGCGCTCCAGTGCACGCGGCGCGGCGGGACGCTTGTCCTGGTCGGGCTCGCCAATCCCAGTGTCGATCTCGCCCTATACGAGCTCGTGCCCCAGGAACGGGTCATCAAAGGCTCGTACGCCTATTCCCCCGACGAGTATCGCGAAGCAGTGCGACTGATCAACGAGCGCGTCGTGGATGTCCGCCCTCTGCTCGAAGGAACCGTATCGCTGGACAATGCGACATCGGCCTTCGAGGCGCTGTCCAGCGGGAAGGATGAATCAGTGAAAGTGATCGTCGAGCCGTAGACAGCAAGAACGGCTCGAGGCAGCCGCACAACCACACGGGTGATAGCCGGGTGCCCGTGCCGCGAAAGTTCGTCCCTACGCACCGGCGGCGCGCTGGGCGTACTCCCATACCGGTGAGAAGAATACGCCGAGCCCGACCGTCCCGACAACCGACGCAACGAGACCGATAACCATCAGTGGCTGGCTGGGCGAGGCGAGCGCGTAGCGCGGCTCGTACATGAACATGCGGAACATCACCCGGAGGTAGAACACGGCCGCAAGCGCACTGAGCAGTACGAGCACAATGCCGAGCCAAAGGTAGTTGGCCTCGATCGTGGCCTGAACCAGAAAGATCTTGGCGGGCAGACCGACCGTGAGCGGGAAGCCCATGAGACCAAGCAGGAAGATCGCGAGCGCACCGGCTGCTGCGGGTGCCCTGCCAAACAGGCCGTTCATGTGGTCCAGGGTCGTGCCTCCGCCGTGGTTCTCCATCCAGGCCAGAACTCCGAACGCGCCAAGGTTCGCAAAGACGTACGCGAAGGCATAGAACAGTACGCTCGCCACGGCCAGCCTGTTTTCGGGACTCCAAACCGCGAGGCCGACGAGCATAAAGCCGGTGTGCCCCACGCTGGAGTACGCCAGCATCCGCTTCACGTCATCTTGAACAATTGCCACCACATTGCCGAGCAGCATGGTGAGCACCGAGAGCACCACGAGCACTATGCCCCATTCCCGGTACATACCCGGAAACGCCTCGGTCATCAGCCGCACGAGCGCACCGAAGCCCGCGGCTTTGACGGCGACGGACATGTACGCGGTGACCACCGTCGGCGCTCCCTGATATGCATCCGGTGTCCACATATGGAACGGCACGGCGGCAACCTTGAAGCTGAGCCCCGCGATGATGAGCAGGATCGCCAGCAGGAAGGCGGTACGCGCATCACCGCCGCCGTTCGCCGTGAACTCCGCGATACGCGCGAGGTTTGTACTGCCGCTGAGGCCGAACGCCCACGTGAAGCCATATAGCAGGATCGCGCTGGAGAACGCGCCGAGCAGGAAGTACTTCATCGCACCTTCGTTCGATCTCTGCTCGTGCTTCGCAAAGCCCGTGAGGAGGTACGTTGGTACGCTCATTAGCTCGATGCCAACGAAAAGGGTCATCAGATCCGTCGCGGAAACCACGGTGATCATCCCCACCAGCGAGCAGAGGAGCACCGTGTAGAACTCCGCCTGCCCGACGTTGTGCAGCCGGAGCCAGGAGTCGCTGATAAGCACGGCGAGGATGCCAGAGGTGAGAATGACAAACGTCAGGAAGAGCGAGAGCGTATCCGAACGCCAACTACCGCTGAACGTGCTCACGGGATCTTCGCCCGACTGCGCGACTGCTAGAGCGAGCGCCGTGCCTATCCCCGCGAGAGTGATCGCGGCATAGATCGCTCCCCGCACGCGAGGCGCCGCAACGGCGAGCATAAGCACTACCAGCACCGTCACGACGAGCGCGATGATCGACGAGATCGCAAATAGATTTACGGACGGATATTCCACGGGAGGCAATTTAATCTCTCCAGATTCGCCTGGTTTCAGGCAATAGTATCACTTACGGCAAGAGCGCCGTGCCCGTATCGGGAGCGATCGGCAGGTAATCCAGCAGGGCGGATACTGCGGGCTCCATCGTCTCAAGGAACGGCGTTGCCCAGACGCCCATCAGCACACTTAGCAGGGCCAGGCCGACCAGCGGCACCGCCTCTTGCCAGAGCTTCATCGGGGGCATCTCATGGTTCTCCTGGGGCTTCCCCAGGTAGAAGACACGCGCCACCATCCACAACATGTACGCCGCAGAGACAATGATGTACGCGTAGACCGGCACGGCCAGCCACCACTGTACGCGGAAGGCCGCGAGCGTCACCAGGATCTCCGCCACGAATGCGCTCATTCCCGGCAGACCGAGGTTGGCGAGACTGAGCACGACGAAGAGTGCGGTGAAGACACCCATCAGGTTCGCGATGCCGCCCATCCGAGCGATCTCGCGCGTGTGCAGCCGCTCGTAGATCACGCCGACCCCAAGGAAGAGCGCACCCGAGATCAATCCGTGACTGACCATTTGCAGGATTGCGCCCTGCACACCTTGCTGCGTGAAGGTGAAGATGCCCAGTACCGTGAAACCCATCGAGGCAACAGAGGAGTACGCGATGAGCTTCTTGAGGTCGCGCTGTACGAGCGTGATATATGCTCCGTACAGGATCGCCACCACCGAGAGTGCCAGCGGCACCACCGCGAAGTTCACGCTGGCTTCCGGCGAGAGTGGTATCAGCCAGCGTAGGAAGCCATATCCCCCCATCTTCAGGAGCACACCCGCAAGGATGATACTCCCCGCCGTCGGCGCGTCCACGTGCGCGTCCGGAAGCCAGGTGTGGAACGGAAAGAGCGGCATCTTCACCGCGAAGGCGAAGAAAAACCCCCAGAACATCCACGTCTGGAATCCATAGCTCCAGTTCGGCGCCTGCTGGATGAGGTCCACGTAGTTCAGCGTTGCGCCGCCGGGCCGACCGGATGTCTGAACGTACACGCTGACGATCGCTGCGAGCATCACGAGGCTCCCCGCGAAGGTGTACAGGAAGAACTTCATCGCCGAGTACAGCTTGCGCCCGTGCCCCCATACCCCGATCAAGAGTGCCATTGGGATTAGCGTTAGCTCGAAGAAGACATAGAAGAGCGAGAGGTCTAGCGCGACGAAGACGCCGAGCATACCGGTCTCGAGCACGAGCAGGCTCGCGTAATACTCCTTGAGGCGGTGGTTCACGAAGCTGAAGCTGTACACCACAGCCACGAGCGACAGGAGCGAGGTGAGGAAGTACAGCAGAACGGCGATGCCATCTACGCCAAGATAGTACTCCAGCCCGAGACCCCGTGCCCACTCGACTCGATCCACGAGTTGAAAGCCCGCGCCCGCACGGTCGTAGCTGAACAGCACCACAAGCATCAGCACCATATCGATGCCGGCGATCGCGATCGCGGTCCACCGGATCGCATTCGCCGCGTTCTTCGGCAGGAGTGCCACGAGCAGCGCGCCGACAAGCGGCAGCAGCGTGACGATGGTCAGTATCGGGATGCCGAGAGCGTTATTGCCGTACATGGGTCATCCTCACTTACAGGAAGAAGAGCGCGCCCACGAGCGCGATCAGTCCGACCGCTATGCTCAGCGCATAATTGCCCACGAAGCCTGTCTGTATGCGCCGGAGCGTCCCGCCCGTGTCCGCAACGCTGTCCGCGACCCCATTCACAACGCCGTCCACCACCCGGGCATCAAATCGCCATAGCCCGTTGCCCAGTGCACGGGATGGGCGCACGAGCAACGCGTTGTAGATCTCGTCGAAGTAGTACTTGTTGTACAGCATCCGGTACACGAACTTGAACCGGCCGGCCCACAGCTGGGGGTCCAGCGCGGGCACCCGGCGGGCATACACCGCGAGCCCGAGCAGAATGCCGGCGATGGACACGGCGGTGGCGACCGCCATCAACGAGAAGACCTCAAGGGAGAACCCGGCGGAGTGACCTCCCTCGCCCGCAGCCTCCCCGCCATGGGCCGCAAACACGGGCTCAAGGAAGTGGTGAACGAAGCCCGCCTCCGGCGGGATCCCAACGAATCCCGCGACGACCGACAGCCCCGCAAGAATCCACAGCGGCACGGTCATGGTCCGCGGCGACTCGTGCGGATGAACGGCATGGGTATCGAATCGGGGCTCGCCGAGGAAGGTCATCGCGATCAGCCGCGTAATGTAAAAGGCGGTCAGGAACGAGGCGAGGGTGCCAAAGCCATAGACCCAGTAATGATGCTGAATGAAAGAGAATCCGAGTATCTCGTCCTTGCTCCAGAAGCCGGCGAATGGCGGGAAGCCCGCCAGCGCAAGGCTCCCGATCACCAGGGTCGCGAAGGTCTGCGGCATGTAGCGTCGCAAGCCGCCCATCCGGCGCATGTCCGTCTCGCCGCCGACGCCGTGCATGACGCTGCCCGCGCCCAGGAACAGGAGCGCCTTGAAGAACGCATGCGTGAAGAGGTGGAAGATGGCGGAAACGTACGCGCCCACGCCGAGCGCGAAGAACATGTAGCCGAGTTGACTGATTGTCGAATACGCCATCACGCGCTTTATGTCGTTCTGGACCAGCCCGATCGTCGCGCCGAGCAGTGCCGTGACGAGACCGATCACCGCGATAACCTGCAGCGTGCCCGCCGCCTCATTGAACAGCGGGTTGGCACGCGCCACGAGATACACACCCGCCGTTACCATCGTCGCCGCGTGGATCAGCGCGCTTACCGGCGTGGGACCCTCCATCGCGTCCGGCAGCCAGGTGTGGAGCGGCCACTGCGCAGACTTGCCCATCGACCCAGTGAACAGCAGAAGGGTGATAATCGTCAGCGTCCCGGCAGAGACCTCCCCAGCGCGCTCGAACACGGGCACGTACGCGAGCGTGCCAAACGTCACGAAGAGCAGGATCACCCCGAGACCAAAGCCGAAGTCACCGACCCGGTTCACGATGAATGCCTTCATCGCCGCGTCGGACGCCGACTGTTTGGTGTACCAGAATCCGATCAGCAGGTACGAGCAAAGCCCCACCGCCTCCCAGAACACGTACAACTCCAGGAAGTTGTTCGCGAGCACCAGCATCAGCATGCTGAACGTGAAGAGCGGCAGGTATGAGAAAAATCGGTAGTTGCCTGGATCACCGTGCATGTAGCCGATGCTGTAGACGTGGACCAATAGGCTGACGCTCGTTACAACGAGGAGCATTATGGAAGTAAGCTGGTCGACGTAGAAGCCGATACCGACGTCAAAATCGCCCGAAACGATCCAGCTATAAAGCTCGATGTTCCACGCATGGAACTCTTCGGTGCCGAGTACCTCGGCAAAGATCAGCACTGAGAGGATGAAGGAGACGAGCACACCAGCGATACCAACAAGCGCCGTTGCGTTGCCCCGCCAGCGCTTGCCGAACAAGATGTTTACGGCAAACGCCAGCAGCGGCGCAAGCGGTATGAGCCAGACGTAACTCTCCAACGGTATCTCCCGTACGCTGAGAACTGCACGCGGGCGGGGAAGGGTCGCGTCCCGCCTCCCGATCTACTGCTTCAGGATGTCCATCTCGCCGACGTCCACCGTATCCTTGTGGCGAGCAAGTGCGAGGATGATGCCCAGCCCCACGGCAGCTTCAGCGGCCGCAACCGTGACGACAAACACCACGAAGTTCTGCCCCGTGAGGGTGTCCAGATGCCGCCCAAAGGCGACGAGTGCGACGTTGCACGCGTTCAGCATTAGCTCGACGCTCATAAATATGACGAGCACGTGACGGCGCACCAGCACGCCCACGAGCCCGATCGTGAACAGCGCGGCGCTAAAGATCAGGTACCACTCCAGCGGTGGGGTCACGTTTACAGATCCTCCTTTGCGAGGTAGATCGCACCTACCGCCGCCACCAGCAACAGCACCGAAGCTATCTCGAAGGGAAGCAGCCACGTCGTATAGAGTTGCCTACCCAACGCCTCGATATTTCCGCCGACCGCCGCGATACGCTCCGGACTGTCGGGCCCCCTTCGGCCACCTCCAACGGTGCTCGTTAGTACCACCAGGGCCAGCTCGGACACGAGCACCAGCCCGACAATCACAGCAGCGCGCGCCTGGAGCGGCTGGTTCAATACGGGCAGCGGACGCTCACCACCTGCGAGCAGCATCACCACGAACAGGAACAAAACCAGAATCGCCCCAGAGTACACGAGTATCTGTATCACGGCGATAAACTCCGCTTGCAGGAGCACAAACATCGCGGCGACGTTCACAAACGTCAGTAGCATGAACAGTACGCTATGGACGGGGTTGCGGGACAGAAGCACCAGCACCGCCGCGATCAGCGCGACGGCTGCGAACGCGAGGAAAAGTAGAGAGTGAAGCTCCACTTAGCGCGTCACCGCCTCTTCCGGGAAGCGCGTGACTTCCAGCCACGCACCGCTCTCCGTCTGCTCGATCTCATCGTAGATCCCCCGGCCCAACTCAAGGAGCTTCTCCTTGTCGTACAGGAGGTTGTTTCGATCCGTGGTCGCGAGTTCGAAAACGTGCGACATCTGGATCGCCTTCACCGGGCACGACTCCACACACAACCCGCAGAACAGGCAACGGGGCGCCTGTATGGTGTATGTCACCGGGTGGCGGCCCTTCGTCGCGTGCGGCTCGCTCGTCATGCTGATCACGTTATTCGGGCACGCCGTCGCGCAGAGCCCACAGGCGGTACATTTTTCCTCACCCGTCGAGACATCCGTCACGAGAACCGGCAACCCGCGAAAGCGATGTCCCATATCGCGGTGTTCCTTCGGGTACTGCACCGTTGTCGGCGACTTGAAGCCCTCGCCAAGGGTGACGTAGAAGCCCCTGAACCTGTCGATCAAACTCACAGAAAAGCCCCCCGACGGACTAGATGAACAGCTTAACTATACCAGTAACCACGATGTTCAGTAGCGCGAGCGGCAACATCACTTTCCAGCACAGCGAGATCAGCTGGTCGTACCGGAAACGCGGCAGCGTGGCCCGCAGCCAGAAGTAGAAGAAGATGAAGATCACCATCTTCGCCGAGAACCAGAACAGGCCCTCCACCACCGGCGGCAGGAATGGGATCTCCGGTCCGAGCCAGCCACCGAGAAACACGGTCGAGGCAAGCGCACCGACCGCGAGCATGTTGATGTACTCCCCGAGGAAGAACATCGCGAAGCCGAACCCGGAATACTCGACATGGAAGCCCGCGACGAGCTCGCTCTCCGCTTCCGGCAGGTCGAACGGTGGGCGGTTTGTCTCCGCGATCGAGCTCACGAGATACAGTGCGAAGCCAAGCACTTGGGGAAGCACAAACCATCGTGGCAAGAAGCCAAGCCAGAGGCCCTCTTGTGCGGCCACGATATCCGAAAGATTCATGGAACCCGCCATCATCAGGCAGCCGAGCAGAGATAGCCCCAGTGTAACCTCATAGCTGATCACCTGCGCCGAGGATCGTAGCCCCCCGATCATCGCGTACTTGTTGTTCGAGGCCCACCCCGCCATGACGATACCGTACACGCCAACGGACCCCATCGCGAGGAAGTACAGTACCGCCACATTGATGTCCGCGATCGACTGGCCGATCTGGCGACCGAAGGCGGTGAATCCTGGACCGAAGGGTAGCACCGCCCAGGTCAGCAGCGCCGGAACGAACACCATCACGGGGGCGAGGTAGAACACCCGCTTGTCCGCATTTGTCGGGATCGGCGACTCCTTGATGAGCAGCTTCACGCCGTCAGCGGCGGGCTGCAAGAGGCCAAGCGGACCGGTCCGGTTCGGGCCGATGCGGGCCTGCATCCGCGCGAGCACCTTGCGCTCAAAGTACGTCATGTACGCCATGCCCGTGAGCACAGCGCCGAAGACCACGACTATTTTAGTCAGCGTTATCAGCAGCTCAGCCAAGTCCGCTCCCTGTTATCAGATCTCGGGCGCCACAAGGTACCGCCCGACACCACTTGCTATATATCCGTTAGCTGTCCAGTGCTGTAGCCGGACTGCTTGAGGTTCGGGCTCTGCAACATCCCGACCCCGCGGCCACGCTCCGGGCTACTGTCCGCCGCACCGTTCTCGTGCAGGCTGACCAGTGTCGGGCATCGGCTGGTCATCGTGCCCGTCCCCTGATGATACAGTGACACCTGGACGGTCCCGCCATATACGCCGTCGCCCATGCTCTGCCCCTGGCGGAACGGCACCGGGATGAGCCGCGCCTTGCCACCGGGGAAGCCGTCTGCATAGAGGACTGGAGTCCCGTGCGGGTCATTCTCCGTTGTCGGCCAGTGCGCACCCACACGCCTCACCTCATCGATAGAGGGATTGCGATATACCTTGCCAGGTCGCAGCGTTACGACCGTACCTGGCCGCTCAAGCGTCCGCCGGTCCACCCCACCATACTGAGGGACAACGCTCGCGATCTCCGCGAGGATCTGGTCCGATGAGGTGTACAGTCGCTCGAAGCCCATGCGTTCCAGTACATGCACCAGTATCGTCCAGTCCGGGATGCTCTGCCCATGGTTCGTGAGCGCCTTGTTCACCCGCTGGATACGCCGCTCTGCGCTGGTGTACGTCCCGTCCTTCTCGGCCCAGGAGCACGCGGGCAACACGACATCCGCATACTCCGCCGTTGGGGTGCGGAACATGTCCTGAACTACGAGGAACTCGAGGTTCGCAAGAGCTTCGCTCGCGACCTGCGGGTTACCGTGCGCCTGTGCCGGATTTGAGCCCATGATGTACATCGCGCGAATCCTGCCCGCGCGCGCGGCCTGCAACATCGCCGCCAGTCCCAAGCCGGGACGGGACGGCAGCGGATTGGAAAGACCCCATGCCTGCTCCAGGGACCGACGGAACTCAGGCTCTTCGAGCGGGCGCTCGCCGGGAAGCAGAAACGGCGCGCAGCCCATATCGAGCGCACCCTGGCCGTTGTTCGCTACCTTGAGCGGATTCACGCCCGCGCCGGAACGTCCGACATTCCCCGTGAGGAGGGCAAGCGCCGCGGCACCATACTCGATCTCTTCACCACCATCCCGGAGCGTCAGTCCTGCGGAGTAGACGATGGTCGATGGTGGAAACAGCCCAGTGTCCAGCCGACCATCAGCGCCAGCACCGCCCGTTGCGTACATCTCCGCGGCCTGCTCCAGCAACGCGACCGGGACACCGGTGTTCGCCGCAATCCCCTCAGGGGTATACGTCTGCGCTGTCTGGATCCACTCGTCAACGCCGTCGACGCGGTCACCAACGTACTCCTGCGCCACCAGCTCCCGCTGAGCCACGAGCGCGGCCAGTCCGTTGAGCAGGTCTGCCTCCGCACCCGCGCGGTATTGCAGGTTAATGTCCGCGATCTGGCTCAGGGGGAGAGCCTGTGGTGCGGCGATGATGAGCTTGATGCCCTTGCGTCGGATCGCAGTCTGCAATTTGTACGAGAAGACCGGGTGCGTTGCGCTCAGGTTCGAGCCCAGGATCAGGACGCAACGAGCGTTCTCGAAGATGTCCAGGAAGGCGTTCGTCGGAGCGTCCGAGCCGAACACGTCGCGCAACCCTGCCTGCCGGACACCCTGGCCCACTCCTGCATCGTGGTCGATGTGGTTGCTCCCCATCACGCAACGCACGAACTTGTTGAACAGGTAGTTCTCCTCATTCGTATTGTGCGCCCCGGCAATCCCGGCAAAGCTGTCTCCCCGATACTGCGGCAGCCGCTCCGCGATGAGCGCGAGCGCCTCCTGCCAGGTACTCTCCACGAGCTCGCCGTTCTTGCGCACGAGCGGTGTCTGCAAGCGATCCTTACCCTGCACGAACTCGTAACCGAAGAATCCACGGGCACATAGCTGCTCGCCGTTCATTCCGGAGTCCTGCTTACCGATGATGCGCTTGATCTGGCCGGTGGCCTCCTCGACGTGCAGCTCCATATTGCAGCCCACGCCGCAGAACGTGCAGATGGTCTGTACGCGCTTCAGGAACCAGGCGCGGGCGGTATCGTGGTACGAGGTATTGAGCAGCGCGCCGACAGGACAGACCTCGATGCACAGGCCGCACGAGACGCAAGGCGAGTCCTTGAGATCCTGCCCGAACGCGCCGTCAATATATGACTGGAAGCCGCGTTCTGCCCACGCGAGTGCCGTTGCGCCTACCAGCTCATCGCAGACCCGCACGCAGCGACCACACAGCACGCAGCGGTCGCGCTTGATCATCACGGACTCGCTGAGGGTCTCGTACTCCCAACTCATCTTCGGACGCGCGAGAGGGTTGTTGACGCGTACGTTCGTGTAATACGCGTGATTCTGCAGCTCGCACTCACCAGACGCGTCGCAGATGGGACAATCGATCGGGTGGTCCACCAACAGCGCCTCCACCGCGAATCGCTGCGCGTCGAGCACCTTCTGGGATCTCGTGAATACCTGCATGCCCTCGCTGACCGGAGCGGAGCACGAGATATCGATCGTGCTCCGCCGCGTGACGATCTCGACCATGCAGGTGCGGCACGCGCCAAACGGCCGGAGGTCAGGGTACTGACAGAAGTTCGGGATCTCGACACCCACCTGCTTCGCCGCATGCAGGACAAACGTCCCCTTCGGGACGGTGACCTCCTTGCCATCAATGGTGAGCGTTACCATGTCTATGTTCTGCTCGGTGGTCATTACTAAGAGCTTGCGCTCGATCCTCCTGTCGCGTCTTTCACGTGCTCACCAAATTGTACCCGCGAACACGTTTGTTAATTGGTCACTAGCTCCCCGCCACGGGCGCGAGATGGATGCGTTGCGGCGACACGACAAACTCATCCGCCACGGGTGCCATCTTCGGGTGCATCTTGCAGACGCCCGCGCGGCATCGCTTCTCGTTGGTATGTTGCAGGTACTCATCTTTGAAGTGTTTGAGGGTGCTTAGAATCGGCACCGGGGCCGCCTGTCCAAGCCCGCAGAGCGAGTATGCGATGATGTCGTTCGAGCTCTGAACCAGCGTCGCGAGATCCTGCTCCGTCGCAACTCCAGTCCGCACGCGATCAAGCATCTCCAGCTGGCTGGCCGTGCCAACGCGACAGGGTACGCACTTGCCGCAACTCTCGTTCCGGTTGAACCGGGTGCAGTACCAGGCGAGGTCCACAATGCATGTGCCCTCGTCGTAGATGATATATCCACCAGAGCCCATCATCGAGCCCTCTTCCTCCAGCGAACCGAACTCGTTCGTCAGATGCAGCGTGCTCTCGGGCAGCGCGCCGCCGGAGATGCCGCCCGCGAGCACGGCGCGGAATTTCCCGCCGTCGCGCATACCGCCTCCCGCAACGAAGAGCAGGTCCTCCATCGTCACGCCCATATCAATCTCCGCCAGACCGACGTTCACAATGTCACCAGCGAGCGAGAAGACGTTCGTACCCTTGCTCTTCTCGGTGCCGATCGCCGTGTACCACTCACTGCCGTTCTTGATGATATGCGGGATGTTCGCGAGGGTCTCCGTGTTATTCACTACGGTCGGCTTGCCCCAGAGCCCGGCCTCCGCCGAACGAGGCGGCTTCGTTCGTGGCATCCCCTTCTGGCCTTGTATGCCGTAGATCGCCGCCGAGGCCTCACCGGAGATGTACGCGCCAGCGCCCGGCACCACCTTCACATCAAAGCTGTGGCCCGTGCCGAGGATGTTCTCGCCCAGCAATCCAAGCTCCTTGAGCTGGCGCACCGCGTTCTTGCTCCGCGCGATGGCAAGCGGGTACTCGGACCCAATATAGATGTATCCCGTCTTCGCACCCATGGCATAGCCGCAGATCAGCAGGCCCTCAATGAACCCGTGCGGGTCCCCCTCCATGAGGCGTCGGTCCTTGAAGACGTTCGGCTCACCTTCGTGGGAGTTGACAATGATGTACTTCGGCCCGCTTTTCTCGGCCTTCGCGCTCTCCCACTTGATGCCGGCGGGGAAACCCGCCCCGCCGCGACCGCGTACGTTCGCCGCTTTCACTTCGGCGATGACATCGTCCTGCGACATCTCCAGCATCGCCTTGGTGTAGGCCTCGTACGCGCCGTTTGCCACCGCTTCCTGCAAACTCTCGGGGTTGACGGTACCGCAGCGACGGAGCAGCACGCGCCGCTGCAGCCGCCACCAGTCCGTCGATGCCAGGGACGGAATACCCTGGAAAGTCTCATTGGACCAGTTGGCGTATGCCAGGTCGGCGCGGGGGTCGTTACCGAGCAGCACCGCTTCGAGCAGGCCGTCCACCCGCTCCTCGTGCACGTGGCCATACGTCACACGCGGAACACCGGGCTTTTGTATGTCAACGACTGGCTCGAGCCAGGTGGTGCCAAAGGAAGAGGTCTCACGTACCTGCGCCCTGATGCCCCGCGCCTGGACAAAGCGCTGTATCGCCGCAAGCGTGCGCATCGCACCGGAGGCGATCGCCCCGCTATCCGTGCTCACCCAGATCGTGGCGCCGTCAAACTCCTCGATTCGCTGCCACGCCTGCTGCGCCTGCTGCTTATAGCGCTGCCAATCCTGTGGTGTCATCAGTGACTCCCCTCATGGTGCCGTGGCGGGTTATCGATAACCTGTCGCAGGCCTTCCTCTGAAAGCGGTCCGAGGATCTCGTGGTTCAGGTCAATGAGTGGGGCGAGGTGGCAGGCACCGTAGCAAAAGTCGGCACGGTGCAGGGTCCACTCGCCATCAGGCGTTGTCTCGTTATAGGCTACACCGAGCCGCTGCTGTGCCACCTCACCCAGGGTCGTTGCACCCATGAAGTAGCACGCTGCGCCCTCACAGACCCAGAGCTGGTTTCGCCCCATTGGCTGCGTACTGAAGTCCGCGTAGAACGTCACGACCCCGAAGATATCCGTAAGCGGGATATGCCACTCCTCGCTAATAACGCGTGCCCCGCCCTCAGGGATATACCGGTACACCTTCTGCAGTTCATGGAGCGCGGGGATCAGGGACTCCATCGGGTCCATCCCCTCAAATCCACCCAGGATGCCGAGCACCTTCTCCCGATCCTCCTGGATGTCCTTCCAGAGGTCCTCGATGCCCGTGGTCTGTGTTGAGTTGGCGCTCATCAGCGGTCGACCTCACCGAGCACAATGTCCAGACTGCCGATCACCGCAACGATGTCCGCGACGAGCCCGTTTTGGGACATCTGCGGGAGTCCGGCGAGGTTGTAATAACTGGGAGCACGCACGTGCATGCGATAGGGCTCAGTCTCGCCAGTACTCACGATGTAGTAACCCAGCTCACCCTTGGGCGCCTCGACCGCCTTATACACCTCCCCGGGTGGTGCCTTGAAACCGTGAATGATGAGCACGAAGTGGCGCGTCTGCCCTTCGATTGTGGTCATCGTGTCCACCTTGCTCGGCAGCACGTAGTCGGGCAGGTCCGCGATCCAGCGGCCATCGCGCGGCATCTGCTCTACCGCCTGCTCCAGTATGCGCAGGCTCTGGCGCATCTCCTCGACACGCACCCGGTAGCGAGCGTACACATCACCCTCCGTGTGCACCGGCACTTCGAAGTCGAACCGGTCGTACACCTGGTATGGTCGTGCCTTGCGCACGTCGTAATTCACGCCGGACCCCCGCAGGCACGCGCCCGAAAGGCCATAACTTACGGCGTCCTTGGCGGAGATGACGCCAACCCCGCGCGTGCGACGGATCCAGATCGGGTTGTTCTTGAGCAGGTTCTCATACTCCTGGATGCGCTCGGGCATGATCTCCAGAAAGTCCCCGAGCAGCTCCATCCAGCCGTCCGGCAGATCCGCGGGCATCCCGCCGACGCGCATCATGCTTGTCGTCAGACGCGCACCGCAGTACTTCTCGAACAAGTCGTTGATCATCTCGCGTTCGCGGAAGGTGTACAGGAAGAGACTGAGCGCGCCGATGTCGAGGGCATGGGTGCCGAGCCATACCAGGTGACTCGCGATGCGAGCGAGCTCCGCCATGAGTACGCGCATATACCGGGCGCGCTCCGGCACATCGCTCTCGATACCGAGCAGCTTCTCCACGGCCTGGACATAGCCGAGGTTATTGGACGGCGCAGCGAGGTAATCCATCCGGTCGGTGTAGGGGACGATGTGGTAATACTTGTGAACCTCGGCGAGCTTTTCCGTACCCCGGTGCAGGTACCCAATATAAGGCGTAGCCTTCCGGATATTCTCGCCCTCGAGGTGGAGCATCACCCGGAGCACGCCGTGCGTGCTAGGATGCTGCGGTCCCATGTTCAGGACCATTTCCTGTTCTTTTAGCTCGTGGACGTCATACCGGCTACTCATTTACATCATTCCTGGTGTCGTTAGCAGTCGAAGACTACCGGAAGGGCACATTATCGGCTGCCCAGATCCCATAGCCGCCGATCGCGAAGTCCTTGCGTAGCGGGAAACCGTCCTCCCAGTCCTCGGGTAGAAGGATCCGCCGCAGATCGGGATGTCCCTCGAACGGGATGCCGAACATGTCGTACGTCTCACGCTCGCCCCAGTTCGCGGATTGCCACAGGCCCGTGAGGGAGGGGACAGGCACGCCATCATCCACGCCGACCTTGATCCGCAGGTTGTGATTCAGCGGGATGCTGAACAGGTGGTACACCACATCGAACCGCGGCTCCCGTAGATCCCAGTCCACCGCAGTCACATCGACGAGGTAGTCAAAGTTCGTCTGCTCGTCGTCGCGGAGCACGGCACATACATCGACTATACGCTCGCGCGGCACGCGGATCGTAGTGTCCCCACGGTGCACGATGGTCTCCTCGACCACGCCAGGCAGCAACTGCTCCAGGCGCGCGACTGCTGCTACTGGCTGATCGTCCGACTCGGCAGTGCTCTGCTCTTCAGTCACGGCGCGCTCGTCTCCAGCTCAGGCAGCGGATCGACCGGCGACTCCTTGACCTGACGATCGCCGCGCTGGATCATCCGCTGCAACTCTAGGATCCCATAGAACAACGCCTCTGGGATAGGGGGGCATCCGGGGACGTACACATCCACCGGCACTACCTTATCCACACCCTGGAGATGCGAGTACGTGGGATAGGGGCCACCCGCGGTAGCGCAGGAGCCCATCGAGATGACCCACTTCGGGTCGGGCATCTGGTCATACAACCGGCGCAACACCGGCGCCATCTTGAGCGTCACCGAGCCGGACACGATCATCAGGTCGGATTGGCGGGGCGACGCTCGAAAGAGCATGCCGCTACGCTCCATGATGTCGAACCGCGCTGCACTCGCCGCCATCATCTCGATGGCGCAACACGCCAGGCCGAACGTCATTGGCCAGAGCGAACTCTTCCGCGCCCAACCGAACAACGCGGTCCTCGTACTCGCGATCAGGTTCTGCCTCTGCTTATCACTCATCCCAGGTCCAGAGCTCCCTTCCGCCAGGCATACGCATAGGCCGCGAGCAACAACACGATGAACAACATCATCTCCACGAACCCGTACCAACCCAGCACGTCGTACGTCACGGCCCAAGGATAGAGGAAGATCGCCTCAATGTCGAAGAGGACGAAGAGCATCGCTATTGTGTAGTAGCGGATGTCGAAACGCCGCTGCGCCTCGCCCGTCGGCTCGATGCCGCTCTCATACGTCTCGCCCTTGACTCGGCTGGGGTTGCGCGGGGCAAGCAAGCGGCTGAGCCCGAGGCTTACGGCGGCGAAGCCAATGACGATCACAAAGAAGATAGCGACGGGTCCGTAGTCAGAAACCATTTCCTACCAACCACCTAGCAGTGCTGCTGAACTGTGAGAAAGTACGCAAGCCGCTTGCCCGTGCCCTTCTTTGTGCATTATATCACGAAGTCAAACAGTCACCTGAACGCTTCGCAGCGTCACGCGGCGGCTATACTGCGAGCGCGCAGACCCGACAACGAATCACGCGATACGCAGACAGGAGCTGACCGATGCAGAGACTGTGGAGCCCCTGGCGCTCCGAGTACGTCGCTGAGGCGGAACCCGCATTGGAGGGATGTATTTTCTGCCGCTTTCCCGAGGCGCATGACGACCACACCAACCTCGTAGCGTGGCGGGGGGACCACACGTACGTCGTGCTGAACCGATATCCCTATAACACCGGACACCTGATGGTGGTGC
>JADDPA010000070.1:0-3876 GCA_016782125.1 Thermobaculum sp. | reverse complement strand
CTGCACATCGTACCGCGCTGGGCGGGAGACACGAACTTCATGCCCGTGCTCGCCGACGTGAAGGTTATGCCGGAGCTGCTGGTGCAGAGCTACGAGAAGATCGCAACCGCACTCGGACGCGACGATGACGCAAGACGGTGAGAATCACCCCGACTTGGGGCAGCTGATACTCGCCGAGATCCGTTCCGACGGTCCAATGACCTTTGAACGATACATGGAACTGGCGCTGTATCACCCACAACTCGGTTATTACAGTGGCACGGTTCCTCGCATCGGCCCGGACGGGGACTTCTATACGAGCACCGATGTCTCCCCGCTGTTCGGTGCAGCCATCGGCCGCCAACTCCGGGAGATGTGGGACGTGCTGGAGCGCCCGTCCCCGTTTACCATCCTGGAGTACGGCGCCGGGAAAGGTCTGCTCGCGGCCGATGTGCTCGGCTGGGCGGGTGCGGCGCACCCGGACTTCTACGCCGCGATTGATTACCAGATCGTCGAGCGTAGCCCCGGCCTGCGCCTATATCAGGCAGACCGGTTAGGTGCCCTGCCCGTCCGTTGGGTAGACAACGGCGCACCGGAGGGGAAGCAGATCGGCTGCGTAATCTCCAATGAGGTCGCGGACGCCCTCCCTTTCCACCGAGTTCGCCAGGTGCAGGGGGCGTTACGAGAGCTCTGGGTGGATGAGTCGGACGGCTTCCTTCGAGAGCAAGCGGGACCGCTCTCGACACCCGGTCTCGCGGCGTACATGGAGGACGCGGCCACCACGCTGCAGGAGGGACACACGGCGGAGATCAACCTGAACGCGGCAGTGTGGATGCGCTCACAGTTGGACATCCTCCGAAAGGGATTTGCGCTCACCATCGACTATGGCGCGACCGCGGACCGGCTATATGGTGGACGCTATCCCGAGGGAACGCTCGCGTGTTACCACGAGCACGCGCGCAATACGGAGCCCTTCGAGAGGGTGGGGCAGCAGGACATCACCGCGCACGTCGACTTTTCTGCGCTAGCCCGAGCGGTGCGCGGTGCCGGCGCCGAGGTGACAGGCTATACGACCCAGGCGTACTTCCTCGCGGCGCTTGGCCTGGGAGACGTTCTCGCAAGCGGCGATCGGCAGTATGACTCCGCGCAGGAGTTCGGGCGCGAGCGCGCCGCCATCGAGCAGCTCATTCGACCGGATGGTCTTGGCGGGTTCCGGGTACTTGTCGCCCATAAGAGTATCGAGCGGCCAACCGTTCGAGGTCTCTCACTCCAAACCGAGCCCCTATAAGACGCAATAACAGCCCCTCTGTTCCGCTCGAACCAATAGCCATTACGCCCATGCTCACAGGTCTGGCAGGGATACGACCCTGCGCCGCCGCCCATCGAACCGTACCAGCGACACACAGCCCGCCGCGCGCAGTTCTCGCACCGCAGCACCCAGGTCGCGCCCGGCGTCATCCGGCGCGTGTGCATCCGAGCCCAGAGTGAACTGCACCCCCGCAGCAAGCAACTCCGCGAGCAGTGCCGGACCGGGATACAATTCCGCGCACGCCTTGCGATATCCTGCAGAGTTCGCCTCAACCGCGACCCCGCTCGTCGCCAGGTCCTGCGCCACCGCCCGGTACATATCCATCGGCGGGGCTGGTGGGCGATGCCCCCACTTCTTGATCACGTCCAGGTGTCCCAGTACATCGAAAAAGCCGGTCTGTGCGGCCGCCACCATGAGCTCGAAGTAGTGCTCGTACAGTGTCTCAATCTGCCACTCCGCATACCGGTGCCTATATGCCGGATTGTCGAAGCCCCAGCCATCGATATAGTGAACGGAGCCGTACACGTAATCCCACGAGTAAGGCGCGAGCATCGCCTCCAGCTGTCGCTCATGGCCGGGCACGAAGTCCGCCTCCACCCCGAGGCGTATGGTGATCTCCGGGTACGCATCCCGCAGGTCCAGCACCGTCCGAACGTACCCCTCGAAACGCTCCTCCGGCATTGCGATCTCCGGGCCGCGCTTGTCGCGGGGCAGCCAGTACATCGGGATGTGCTCCGCGAAGCCGATCTCGACCAGACCGCCCCGTAACGCGGCGAGTACATACTCCTCCGCCGAACCAACCGCGTGCCCGCAAAGGTGCGTATGCAGGTGATAGTCGAACAATCCAGCCACCGTCACTAACCTCTCGCTCGCCTGTATCATAGCTGCTTTCACGCCTGCGACCGGACCATGACATGTCGGCACAACCGTTATCCGCGCCCGCCGTTTGACGCCATGTTGGCGCTGGCGTAGAATCGTGGGCAGGAGGTCGCGCTTTGATAGGCAAGCTACGCGTAGCCCTGGCCCAGATCAACACTACCGTCGGCGACATCTCGGGCAACGCCGAGCTGATCTCATCCTACGCCGCCTCCGCGGTCGAGCAGGGCGCGGACATCGTCGCATTCCCGGAACTTGCGATCACCGGCTACCCACCCGAGGATCTGCTGCTCAAGCCGACGTTTCTGCAGGACAACCTTGCCTGCCTGCACCAGCTCGCGGAGCTATCGCACGAGATCACCATGATCGTCGGCTTCGTCGACGTGGACGAGGATATCTACAACGCCGCCGCGGTGCTGCACGGCGGCGAGCTGAAGGCCGTCTACCGCAAGATGTTCCTGCCGAATTACAGCGTCTTCGACGAGGAGCGCTACTTCCAGCACGGCACGACGAGCGGCCTGTATGAGCTTGGCGGCGCGGGCATCGGGGTGAACATCTGCGAGGACATGTGGTACCCAATCGGACCCACCGACGTCCAAGCCATCGGCGGTGCTGAGGTAATCGTCAACATCAGCGGATCACCGTATCGCCGAGGTGTGCTCCAGCACCGGGAGCGCATGCTCGCCACGCGCGCTCAGGACCATGGGGTGTATTTGTGCTACCTCAACCTCGTGGGCGGTCAGGATGAACTGATCTTCGATGGCGGCAGCACGATCTATGATACGGGTGGACGGCTCATCGCGCGCGGCCCGGCGTTTCAGGAGTCGCTGATCGTCGCCGATCTGGATGTCGAGTCCGTGTTCCGACAGCGGCTCCATGACCCACGAGGCAGGAAGGCCGACGCTTCCTTCCGCTCGAGCCAGCCGCTACACCGGGTTGATCTCGGCGCACCGCTCGGCGAGCGGGAACCACCGGGCATCGAACCACCCATCTGCCCCCCGCTGGACCCAACGGCGGAAGTGTACGAGGCGCTCACGCTCGCGCTGCGCGATTACGTCGTCAAGTCCGGCATCGGGCACGTCGTGATCGGCCTCTCGGGAGGGATCGACTCCAGCCTGACCGCGACGATTGCAGCGGACGCCCTGGGCCCGGAAAACGTCATCGGGGTCTCGATGCCGTCGCGCTACAGCTCAGAACACAGCTTGTCCGATGC
Organism: Thermobaculum sp.; assembly: GCA_016782125.1. GTDB lineage: Bacteria > Chloroflexota > Chloroflexia > Thermobaculales > Thermobaculaceae > JACDAU01. The sequence continues at coordinate 499 of JADDPA010000070.1, read as the reverse complement.
GGAGCGGCTAGCGCGGAATCTCGGCATTCGCCATACAACTGTTTCCATCGAGGAGCCATACAGCGCCTTTTTGCAGGCGCTCTCCGACGAGTTCGCCGGGACGGAATTCGGCCTCGCGGAGGAGAACCTGCAAGCGCGCGCACGCGGTGTGATCCTCATGGCACTGACAAACAAGTTCGGCGGTATTGCCGTCACGGCAGGCAACAAGAGCGAGACCTCCGTCGGGTACGCGACACTGTACGGTGCGGATACCACGGGCGGCTTCGCGCTCCTCAAGGATGTGCTGAAGACACAGGTCTATGAACTCTGCCGCTACCGCAATACACGGGGCGAGGTGATTCCCCAAAGCGTGCTGGAGAAACCGCCGAGCGCGGAATTGCGTCCAGACCAACGCGATGTCGACAGTCTCCCCCCATACGAGGTGCTTGACCCCATCCTCCAGAACTATATAGAGGGTGATCACAGTCTCGATGAGATCGTCCGCATGGGCTACGAACGG
>JADDPA010000089.1 GCA_016782125.1 Thermobaculum sp. | reverse complement strand
CGAATCGTGCCCGTGTCCTCCGCCGTACGCACCCACACCGCGCCGACACCACCGGTCAGCGCAAACGGGTTCTCCCCGATGATCTCGCCCGGCCCCTCGATAGTCAGCGTCACCGCACCGGTGGCGAATGGCTTGGTCGCGCCAAACTCATCGGTTACCCGAAACACCGCGCGCGTCGCGTCGATCCCATCGCCCTCGAGTTCGGAATGGTCAAGCTCTAGGAAGAACTCCCGGTCCACGCCCCGTGCCGACATACTCTTCGAGATGACCTTCTGCCCGCCGATATACCCATCGATCCGCAGGTCGCTCCATACCTGTCCCCACAAACCCGTGAGCTGATCGGTTGTGAACGGGGGGTGCGGCAAGTTGGGGTACCGCTCTATATCAGGGCGGATCTCCGCACGCAACTCCCCGCCGATATAGAGCTTTAACTCCTCGCAATTGGAGCAGATAAGCCCGGTGCCTGGCCCGCCACCCTCACTCTTGTCACCGATCGACCAGTGGAATGCCGGCTCCAGCACCACTTCTTCCGCCGGGTCGCACTGGGAGCGATAGAAGCCCGCCGCGGGTTTCGGGATGCGGAAGATGTCCGATACGCCGTGGTAGCAAATACGGTCGCCGCTCCCAAAATCGGCGTGCGTGTTGTAATCGAACGCGCACCAGCCGATGCCTCCCGCGAAGTCGTCCCGTGCACCCAGCATGTTGTGCACTCGCGCGTGACGATCCACGTGCTCCTGCACGCGCTCGACGTTGTCGATGTGCTTCGTGGGGAACATGTGTCCCACGAACTCCGTGTTGAGATATAGCGGGTGATGTGGGGGCCGGATAAAGTCGGGGTTGAAGTCGTTCATCGTGTAAACGTCCTCGAGCAACTCCGAGTCGAAGAAGTTGCGGACACCACCAGTCTGCCGTGAAGGATCGAGACCGCGCGCCATCTCGTTTGTACGCGTGTAGAACGCGTGGTCATCGCGAGACTCGTTGATTCGGACGCCCCACAGAACGATCGAGGCGTGGTTCCAGTCGTGGCGGATCATCTCCTCGACGTTGCAGCACGCCACCTGTTTCCAACTCTCGTCGCCGATGTGCTGCCAGCCCGGTATCTCCTCGAACACGAGCAGCCCCAGCTCATCGCAGGCGTCCAGGAAGTGCGGCGACTGCGGGTAGTGCGAGGTGCGCACGATGTTGCACTTGATCTCCCGCCTCAGGATCTCCGCATCGCGCCGTTGGACTCGCGCGGGCATCGCCTGGCCGACGTACGGGTACGTCTGGTGCCGGTTCAGCCCGCGCAGCTTGACGTGCCTGCCGTTGAGGGTGAAGCCCTCCGGTGTGAAGCGGGCGTCCCGGAAGCCGATGCGCACGGTGTACTCGTCGGAGACCTTCTCACCTTCAAGGAGCCGTGTGACCACCGTGTACAAACGGGGACTGTCGAGATCCCATAGTTCCACCTCACCGAGATCTTCCAATCGAACCGCTACTTCGGAGGGATTGGTGCCGGGGAGGAGTTCCGTGCTCCGCCGAGCGAGCACCCGTTCCCCATCGCGCAGCTCCACCTCTACCGTCAGCGGATCGGCGACTGGTTCCAAGCCCTCGAGAAAGCAGCGAACGTCCACCCGGCGTCCATCGCCGAGCACGTCCACGGGCAGGGCGAACACGTTCTCAATGAACGTCAGCGGTACGGCGCGCAGGCTCACCTCGCGGTAGATGCCCCCGAACGTGAGGTAGTCGATCTGCCCCCCGAACGGCGGGATATCCGGCCGCTCCGTGGAGTCCACCTCGACCGCGAGCACGTTCTCCGCATCCCATCTTATGTGCCCGGTCAGTTCAATCGTGAACGCCGTGTACCCGCCGCGATGCTCTCCCAGGCGCTCCCCATTGAGATAGACCGTAGCTGCCGTCATCACCGCACCGAAGTCCAGGAAAAGCCGCCGGCCGCGCACATCCGCCGGTGGCGTGAAGTGGCGGCGGTACGCGGATATGAACTGGTAGTCTCGGTCATCAAAGCTATGCCAGGGCAGGAGCTTGTTCGTGTGTGGGATGGTCACGCACTCGAAGCCCGAGTCATCGAAGTCGAACTGTGTGCTCTCCGGCGTTGCCTCCCCGCCGTATAGCCAGTTTCGATTCATCGGGTAAACACTCCGGCTCATAACGATACCTCCAACATCTGCTGCGGGAACGGAAGTGCAGCCCGCCTACGGCAATCGGCAGTGAGCCCGTCACTGCCCGCATCCATCTCGATCTCCACGCGTCCGGTGCTTGAATACACCACGAATCAGCGGCCCCGCCGCATTACTCTACCGCACCTGCATCGTACTAAGGATCGTGCGCAGGACCGGCAGGTATCGCGAACGCTGGCCCGGCGGGTTAGCGAGCGTGACCACCCACCCGCGGTCCCCCTGTATCCAGATGGCCTGGGTTATCTCGAGCACCAGACGCGGACGGCTCCGATCCAGGCGCGTGATCAACACCGCGTCGCGGCCCGCAGCCCGTACTGTGCTGGCGCGCCTTGGCTTCGGACCATTCGCACGGCTGATCTGCTCCAGGTTGAGGCGCACGTATTCCTCCGTGCTGATTTGCTGGCCGCGCAATGGCTCGGCCAGGACATTGACGGAGACCGTGTTACCCTCGGTTGGTAGCAGGAACAGGTCGCCCTGGATGCTACCAAACCGGAACGCGTTCCCCCGTGCACGCCAGGCGCGCGGGTAGCCGATGCTGTACGGGTTGACTTTCGAACTGAAGCGGCGATACCCGGCAGGAAGCGGCGCAGAAACAACCGTCGGCTCGGGCACAGTCTCCGTCGGCATAACTGTCGCCTCCATCGTCTCGACTGGTTCCGCCGTGGGGGCAACAACAAGCGGGGTGGCCTCCAAGGGAGCCGGCGACTCGGCGGCTGGGGCGGCCTCGGGGGTCGCGGGGGGCGTTTGCACAACGCTCACGGCCTCACCGGCTGGTGGGGTCGCGACCGCCGCCGCGGTCGGCTGACGCGCCGGGGTTGGGTCCGCACCGCCCAGGCTGCACGAGACGAGCACCACGCCGATACAGAGCAGCAGAAGGACTCGGTTGCCCGCGAACCGAATCGTGCCCCCCGTCATGCTCCCCTCCCATCCGCGCACCGCACGGGCAACAGGTCCAGCATCGTCGCCAGTCCAGGCGGCCGGAGGAGCAACGGGGGAAGGGCGTTCAGCACCATCCCCGCAGTCGCGCGATCCCCGTGCATGCCTCCCCGCACGAGCACGTCGATATCAGGAGATCCCGACACGCATACACGATCGTGCGGATCGGCAGCACCGACGTACATCGATAGATCCATTTGCAACCTCTCCCTTTCCTGATGCAATGCTCGGATTGTCTGTCGCACGCCGGCGACCTGCCCCGGCCCTATGGTGAGCACGTCGGTGCGCATTTCCTGCTCGGCCAGCACCGGCTCAATGCTCTCCTCCCACTCATCCACCTGCCATCCGAGACCGTCCACGATCATCCAGGCTGACTCCATCAACCCCACGTGTCGGACGGTCCCGGCGGACACCATCGCATCGAACGCGTCGGGGGAAAGTCCCGCCCCCACCTTGCGCTGCAACGGTCCGCGCCGCCCGGCCGCGTCCACGACGCGTTCGACGTGGACGCGCGTGACCTCCTGACACGGGGATGTGAGGACGAGTGGCAGAATGTCCATGACGAAGCCCGGATTCACGCCTGTACCAAGCAGGCGCGCGCCAGATGCCCGTGCAGCCGCGTCCATATCCCGCGCAGTGCCGCCCCGGATATGCCACGGATACGACAGTTCCTCGCACGTCGAGATGACGCTTACACCCTTGCCGACCGGTCCCGCCACCTGGTCCCACACGTCCGGTAGAGAGGACATTGTGGAGTGCAAGAGGGCATCCACTGAACCGGCCGCGGCGACCTCATCGAACGAGGCGCTGACGACCACCTCGCTTGCCGCCCCCACGACATCGCGCAAGGACCGACCCACCTTCGTGGGATCCATGTCCACGGCGCCAACTATCTCCACACCCGGCCTCGAAGCCGCAACCCGTGCGATCTCACAGCCAATCGGGCCAAGCCCAAAACAAACGACTCTCATCCCTGTCTCCAGCTCGATCTGTCTTTCGTCACCAGGTGTAAGGGCTATCCGCTCGGTGGCGGGCCGAGAACACTACCCCTACATGTTAATAGGGAGTTGAGGTGGTTCGGTTGGGCGCGTTCCGGAGGCAATCTGGATATTGCCCACGACGTCGTAAGCGACGTGTGTACGTGCGAGCACGCATATCATGGGAAATGCGCTTAATCTGCCACGGGGTGTGTCGCGACGGAAGCTGGGGGAACTGGTAAGGCACGCACCACGGACAGGTTCATAATAGGACTTCGCCAATCGACTACCCGCCATGGACCAAGACGCCCCGCTCACCATCGCGCCCTAGCGTCCCTGGCGACATTGCCGTACGGTGAGCGACCGCGTGCGTTCGTTTGAACAACCCGAAGCGTGTGGGCGTTCGGCCGAACGCCCACACGACGGACAACCCACCGCTGAATGCCCCTGCAGCGCCTGCCCGTGCTAATCGAGGAAGTCGCGCAGCTTCTTGTTCTGCTCGCAGCTCTTGAGCTTCTGCATTGCCTTCGCCTCGATCTGGCGGACTCGCTCTCGGGTCACGTCCAGCGTGCGGCCCACCTGCTCCAGCGTATGCGGCTGGTATCCCTCGAGGCCGTAGCGCAGTACCACCACCTGGCGCTCGCGCGGCTGCAAGCCGTCGAGCACGTCGGAAAGATTGGACTTGAGCAACTGCTTCGTCGCCAACTCCACCGGCGTCTCCGCACTGGAATCGGGGATGAACTGTCCCAGGTAACTATCGCCATCACCCACCGGTCCCTCCAGGGAGAGGGGCTGCCGCGACGCCTTGAGAATTTGGCGCACCTTCGCGGGCTGGATCTCGTTACACTCCGCGATCTCCTCGATGCTGGGCTCGCGGCCGAGGTCCTGTGAGAGCCGCCGGGAGGTCCGATACACGCTGTTGATCGTCTCCGTGATATGCACCGGGAGCCGGATCGTCCGGGACTGGTCCGCGATGGCGCGGGTCACCGCCTGGCGGATCCACCACGTCGCGTACGTGGAGAACTTGAACCCACGAGCGTAATCGAACTTGTCCGCCGCGCGCATCAGCCCAATATTGCCCTCCTCGATCAGGTCCAGGAGGCTCAGGCCGCGATTCATGTGTTTCTTTGCGACGCTCACGACCAGGCGCAGGTTCGCCTCGATCAGGTGCCGTCGTGCGGCCTCGCCCCGTAGGCGCTCATACTCCAGGTTAGTTCGATCTGCGGAGGACATCGTCGCATCAGTATCTTCGATGGTACTTTTCGCAAGCTTGCCCCGCTCCATCCGCTTCGCGAGTTCCACTTCCTCGAGGCCGGTGAGCAGGGGGACCAACCCTATTTCCTTGAGGTACATCCGGACGGAATCGTCAACATCTTCGTGCTCGGGGTCGACAACGACTTTGCTTTCGAAGTTGGTCTCGTACTCGCCACCGAAATCACGCATCTCATCGGTGTGGTCCAGGGGCAGGTCCTGCAGTCTAACATCCTGGATACTTGCTGACACAAATCCCTCCCAGTACTCTCTTCTGTTGTAGCGATACCCAGACCCCGCGTGGGACTGCACCGTTTGCGCCAGTTTGAAGAAGGCGCGGGAGACGGTATGCGAGTGACGTGCCGCGTTATTCCGGTATCAATTGGTTCACACTATAACACACGAATACTGGTAATCCAAGCATTTTCGCGCACTTTCGCGGCAAATCGCGCCGAGAGATTGTGCTGTGCCACCCCGATGTCGATGTCTGACACGCGATCACAGCTATACGAGCGAGCGCTCGAACACCTCCTCCAGGGCTGGGGGCTCGCTCTCGCCCGGTACCGTCCGCTCGATACGCAGCAACGCCTCACGTCCGTTAATGTCGAGCGTCGCCACCTGATTGTCGAACCAAGGTCGCGGGTGTTCAAGCTTCCACGTCATGTCCGGATGGCGTAATCCCACCGCGCGCGCCAGCACCCAGCC
>JADDPA010000068.1 GCA_016782125.1 Thermobaculum sp. | reverse complement strand
CGACCATCGTGGGCGAGGTGCCGGCCACCATCGTCGGCCTCGTCTCGCGTTGCGCCCGCGACGCCGACTTCACGATCCGCAAGAGCACCACCTCGGAGCCGAGCCGCGAGGCCAGTTCGGCGATGTGGGGCAGTATCGCCTCGCCCTGCGCGGACCCATCCAGCGGCACCAGCACCTTGGCGTACATATCACGCTCCTTCATGGCTATGATCTCTAAGCGGCAGGGGCACTCTCGTCCACTTTGTCGCGGCTATGCGCGTCCTGCCGTGGCCGTTACCCACCTACCAGACTGCGCCGCACAGCCCACACCGGCCGCTATGATCGGGGCTTCGGGATCCTGCTCGTCGCCACATGGCCTATGAGCTCGGGCTGTGCGGCCTGGAGCTGTTGCGGCGGCAGGCCACGGGCAATAGCCTCCAGGTCGTCCACAACCATCCGACCCAGTTCCCAGAGCCCTTCCTTGACCGACCCTGCCCGGTGGGCCGAGAGGACCGCCCCAGGCGCCGTGCGTATGGGGTGATCCGCCGGCAACGGCTCTTCCGGGAACACATCAATCGCTGCCTTGAATCGCCCCTGCAGCACAAGTTCCGTGAGCGCATCGAAGTCGACCACGTGCGCACGGCTGACGAGTACCAGCACCACACCGGTGCTAATTCGCGCCAGAAGCTCCCGCGAGAGCAGTGCGCGATTCTCTGTGCTCGGCGTCGCGAGCACGAAGATCACCCGCGACGTCGCGAGCAGCTGCTCGAGCGAGACCGGCTCGACACCCTGACTGCGCAGGTACCCATCGGCTAGCCACGGGTCGTAGACCGCGATCGGGCAGTTGAATGGCGCGAGGAGCGGGCGGAGGCAGCGAGCGATACTCCCGAACCCGATGAACCCGATTGGCTGGCGATATAGCTGAAAGGTTGTCGCGTTGCCGAGGTGACTCCGCCGCTCCTCACCTGCCCGCATCGCCCGGTCCCCAGCCACGATCTCGCGGCTGGCCGCCAACGCCATACCCAGCGCCATCTCCGCGACCTGGGGGCCGAAGGCGGGAGCGGCGGAAAGAACACGAATGCCCCGGGCGAAGCAGCGGTCGTAGTCGAGCGTCTCCGGGAAACCACCGGAGACATCGATGATCGCGCGAAGGTTGCAGGCGTCCTCGGGCACGGTTCCATACCGCCACCCGCCGCACACGAGCGCGATCGCGTCTCCCAGCGCCGCGCGGGCCGAGTCAACCGGCATCGCATCGTCCCTTCCCCAGACGACATCCACCGTCTGGTGCAGACGCGAGAGATCGGCGTCGGAGAAGATCTCCGACATCTTCCTGAAGTGCGGGTCCACAACGACTCGTGGCTTCTCACTCACAGCAACTCCTTTCACCAGGGGCAATACGCGCGTCATCATAGTCGATCTGGCTAGCATCTACGGACCGCGCGGGTGGTTACAGCACATACTCAGCAACTTCGAGGCGTTTTCGGATGAGTTGTTTTCGTCAATGGTCGAGGGTCTGAGACCCTGCTCGACCTGTCCATGATCCACCACCCCGCTGCCTGCCAAATTGGAGGCAGCTTTGTTGCTGTGCACGGCAGGAGCGGTGCGGGAGTAATCGTCTCTCGACGCTCGCTACACCCACCGCCAGTACCGGAAGAGGAACTGATGCGCATTGGAACAAGCCCCGAGGACTTTGTCTGGGCAGTCGGGATCGAGGACACGTTCATCCCTCAGGTGGCAACGAGCACCGGCCGCACCCTTGACGAGTACGAACTCACGCAGCACTATCGCTTTTGGCGAGACGACCTGCAGCGTGCAGCATCGCTCGGGGTGCGGGCCGCGCGCTACGGGATTCCATGGTACAAGGTCAACCCCGCGCCGGGGATATTCGACTGGTCCTGGACGGACGAGGTGTTGGAGTACATGGTGCGGGATCTTCACATCCAGCCCATCGTGGACCTGATGCACTATGGGTGCCCACTGTGGCTCGACCGCGAGTTCGCCAATCCCGCGTATCCTCAACGGGTCGCCGAATACGTGCGCGCGTTCGTCGAGCGGTACCGGCACCTGACGATGTACTACACTCCGCTGAACGAACCATGGATGAACGCGTACCTGTGCGGCTACAGCGGCGTCTGGCCACCCTACCTGCGCGGTTGGCGCGGCTGGACGCAGATCACGATGGCACTCGTACTCGGCATGTCGCACACCATCTCGGCGATCCGTGAGCTGCAGCCAGAGGCCGTGATCGTCCACGTGGAGGCGACGTCCTCATTCGTCGCGGGCGAGCCCGCGGTGGCGGCTGAGGTCCCGGCCTGGTGGGAGCGACGCTTCCTGGCAACGGACATGCTCCTCGGCCGGGTGGACGACCGGCATGCACTCTGGTCCTGGCTCATCGAGAAGGGGGCGAGGGCAGAGGATCTCCAGTGGCTGCGCGACCACCCGCAGGTATTCGACGTGATGGGATCAAACTTTTACCCGGGGATGAACGTCTGGAAGCTGGTCCGCGAGGACGGCGAGACGGTCCGGAAGCGCTACTACGGCGGCACGGCGGAACTGGAGACGGTGGTGCTCAAGTGGCATGAGCGCTACGGCAAGCCGATCATGCTCACGGAAACCAGTACTCCCGGTCCGCCTTGGCGCCGGGAGCGGTGGATGGACGAGTCGCTGGACCTCGTGCGCGACCTGCGCTCCGCGGGGGTACCGCTGATCGGCTACACCTGGTGGCCGATGTTCAGCCTGGTCACATGGCAGTACCGGCGCGGGCGCAAGATGCTCGGCGCCTATCTCGCCCACATGGGTCTGTGGGACCTGCAAGACCACGGTGACGGCACTCTCGCGCGCGTGCCCACCGGCCTGGTCGACAAGTATGCTGCATACGTCGCCAATACCGCACGGACCGTCGGCGAGCTGGGCGAAAAGGCGACCGCATCCTCGTAGTTCCCGTAGTCCCCGTCTCTCGACGCCGGGCACAGCATCGTGTCCGCTCGACGCGTTCAATTCTAAACGGAACTCTCCCCGGCACAACCGGCGCACCCTGACGCTATCGCGCCACGTTGTTCCCATTCCAGTTTGGTGTATGCTACGGTTTCGGTGCGCACAGCCAAGCTATGAGCGTCGGGGGTGTGCGGTGGTTACCGGGAGGACTATGCGAACACGGCTCATCCTGCTCCTCATACTTGCAGTCATTGCTGGCGCGTGTGGACGTGCCGATTCCGGTAGCACCGCGACGAGGTCGCCGGGGCGCGTCGCTGCTCAGGCAACGCCCACCTCCGCCCCTATGGCCGCGACCGCGGCATCCACAGCACCAACACGTGCTGCGACCGCCTCACCCACGCTTGTACCGAGCCCGACGACTGTGGCTCCACCCACCCCGACGCAGGCGTCCAGACTCGCCATCCGTCCACCTCGGGCCGCGAGGGTTACCGAGGCCCGTCGCTCAGCGACGAAGGCTCGCCCGACCCCAACACCGGCACCGACTCCGACACCCACGAAACCTCGGGAAGAAACCGGACAAGCATCATGGCTCAAGAACACTACACTCCTGGGCATGTACGGCAGGGCCTTCGGTGTGGCGCCGGTCCTGGGACGCGTCGGCCTCTCCAACGATATGGATGACCTCGCCCGAGACGTTGCTGGGTGGGAGGCGAAGATTCGGCCACACAACGGCGGCAAGGAGATACGACCTGCGATACACCTCATCTACGCGATGGCGACACCGTGCGGTGGGGACTGCCTATCTTACCTCGATGATGACGCAGGCGTGGACATCGTCCGCGAGTATATCGAGCCGGCACGAAAGAGGGGCTGGCTGGTGGTCCTGGATACGCAGCTCGGCAGCTCCGACCCGGTGGCGCAGGTCCGGCGGATGATAGACAAAGGGTACCTGCGTTACGACAACGTGCAGGTGGCCCTGGATCCCGAGTTCCGCGCCAGACCCGGTCAGGACACTCCCGGCATCCCCATCGGATCGGTTGATGCCGGCGAGGTGAACGCCGTGGCGAAACTGCTGGGTGAGTACGCCCGCTCGCAGCGGCTTCCGCACCGAAAGGTGCTCCTGGTCCACGCCTTCAACTTCGCGATGATCCGCGACGGGGCGGAGATGCGGGGCCACCCCCATGTCGACCTGGTGCTCGATGCCGATGGGTTCGGATCCCCGTCCCTGAAGGTAGCCACGTACAACACGCTCACGAGCCGCGACGCGTTCCCCCATGTCCGGCATCGTGGTATGAAGCTCTTCCCGGAGGGTCCATCGGCGCCCGCGTACCATGCCGACGCGCCGCTGCTCACCTTTCGCCAGGTGTTCGGGCTGGAGCCCATCGAGGCAGGAGCACGCATCCGAATCCCACCAGACGTGATCATCATGACGTAGCCACGAGGAAGCCAGCGAGTCATCCGTCCACAGTCCAGGTTTACCATCAACAAGGAGGAGGGCATGAGTTTTCTATCATCGCTACGCCGGAGCGCGAACAATGCGCAGTTCGAGGCCCGAAGGCTCCTACGAGTGCAGCAGCAGCAGAATGTGATTGCAGTCCTGCAGAACCAGCGCGAGCAACAGGCCCTTGCACTGGGGGACCGGACCGCCCAGAAATTGCGAGAGTCGTCCTTGCAAGACGATGAGCTGCGCCAGCTCGCGCAGCCGGTCCTCGACCTGGACGCACAAATCGAGCTCGAGACTGCCGAGCTCCAGCGAATCCAGACGGAGGAGTCGCCCGAGCAAGACCCTGCAGACGCTGCTCCGCCTGCTGCCGATCAACAGACCACCTCGACACCGGAGACGACCTGCTCCAACTGCGGGACCGCACTGTCGCCGACTGCAAAATTCTGTACCGGATGCGGCACATCGGTCGACAGGTCTGGAGACCCGGAACAGGAAACGTCGCGACCGCCTTCCGGACCGACAGCCCGGTCTAGCGGGGCCACAGATCCGTCAAATGCGGGGGCGACGGAACCTGAGGAGGCTGGGGGCACAGAGACCGCACGGGGCTGACACCCATGACACTCAATCCGTCCCCCGACCGTGTCGGAGGCTAAGATACGAAGGCACGCGTCCTCTGCGGTCCCGAGACCACCAGTCGGCGTGAGGGCATAGAAGCTCGGAAGAGGTTGAGCCAGATAGTGCTAATCTAGGAGCGAGGCAAACCTTCGTCTGGTTTCCGAGCACGAATGCGCCCGCACCACCCTTTAGCCTGCGGCGCCGTGTGAACACCAGCAGCCACCACAGCGTTCGACGCCATGGCAGAGGGTGTGCCCAGGGCGGACGTGCAGGGCCGCGCTCGAATGGGCGCCTGGAACACGGGTCGGAGAATTATTGCAGGAACGAGTGCTAGCGGCCACTCACGGCAGTGGCGAGCGCGTGGGTGGCTGGGGGAGGCTAGGGCGAGTCGCCCAGAATACCCACGCCCGGGGGCTGGTTTGGACAGGAGTTGATGCCGATGATCGAGGAAGTTGCACAGCGAACGGTGGTGCCACATGCGACACCCGACAGCACCTGGGAGGGCCACCTGCGCTGGCTGACCATCGGGTTGGTGCTCACCATTGTGGGCGCGGCTTTCGAGGCCTTGGCGGTCGGCACGGTGCTGCCGGTCACGGTGCGCGAGCTCGGTGGCATGCAGCTGTATGGCTGGGCCTTCAGCGCCTACCTGCTCACGAGCCTGGTCGGGATCACCATTGCCGGCGGGGAAGCCGACCGGCTCGGGCCGGCAAGGCCCTTCCTGGTCGGCGTCGGCCTCTTCGTGCTCGGCCTGCTGGCCGGCGGTCTGGCGCCGTCGATGCCGATCCTCATCGCGTCCCGGGCTGTGCAGGGACTCGGCTCCGGATTCATCGGTTCGATCGCCTACCTGGCGATTGCGCGCGGCTATCCCCCGCCCTGAAGCCGCGCATGATCGCCCTGATGTTGAGCGCATGGGTTGTTCCCGGTCTCGTCGGTCCCGTCGTTGCCGGGGTCGTGGCCGATGTGGCCGGCTGGCGCTGGGTCTTCCTGGGACTCGTGCCGGTGATGGTCGTCGCGGCCGACATGGCGCTGCGAGGACTCGTACAGCTTGGCGGCGGTAGCAATGCCGCACGCGACTGGCGGCGTATCGGCACGGCCGTCGCCCTGGCTGCCGGTGCGGGACTCCTCCTGAGCGGGCTGCAGGCGCGGCGGCTCGATCTCGGGCTGCTGCAGGTGAT
>JADDPA010000116.1:6144-6349 GCA_016782125.1 Thermobaculum sp. | reverse complement strand
TCTCCCCTCCGAGCACCGATAACACCTCGGCGGCGCGAGCCGCGGCTTGCCGACTCAGCCACTCCGCCGCGTACGCCGTAGTCACGCGTATCACCACCTCGTCCCCATCGCGACCGAGAAGCCGGCTTCCCCTGAGGTAATGTCCGGCGCCTGGGACGCTCTGGAGCTCCATCAGGGTGACTGCCCACGCCTGCTTAGCCCCCAA
>JADDPA010000116.1:5895-6137 GCA_016782125.1 Thermobaculum sp. | reverse complement strand
CCCCCGAACGGCTCGAGCTTATCCCACTCAGGTTCTGCCCCCGCCCGTGGTTCCTGGACTCGGTCCAACCCGACTGCTGGCTCATCCCCTTGCACGTCCCCAGCGTCCCAGTACAGGTACTCCACCGGAACGTCGCGTCCAAGCCCCAGGTGCAGCGCGCTCCGGACCACCGCCGGCACCTCATCACGGGCCACGCGCTCGGCCTCTGGAGAGCGGAACCACACCGTCGCCCGGCGTTTGTC
>JADDPA010000116.1:5512-5728 GCA_016782125.1 Thermobaculum sp. | reverse complement strand
GGCGCTCCTCATGTTCCAGCTGCCACCGCCATGCCGCCTCGGCTTCCCACTCCTCCAGTTCCTGCCTCTCGCGCTCCACGGTCGGTACGCAGCCTTCGGGTGCGGCCCACTCATCCTCGATCGCCTTCACGAGCGCCCCGGCGCGGTTCGTGTCTAGCCTGCGGTACTCGAGCATCTCGATCTGGTCCAGGATCAGATTAGCCGGATGTCGCCGTG
>JADDPA010000116.1:5240-5482 GCA_016782125.1 Thermobaculum sp. | reverse complement strand
CCTGTTCGACGAGAGCAACAACAACATCTTCGCTCTCGCTCGCGGGGTCGGCGTGTTGTTGTTTGGACCTGCGTATTTCATCTGTTTTTCGAGTGAGTGTTTTATGGAGGGGGTTTCTTGCACCACCCCCATCCGGGTCTGTTGCATCACCCCTAGCGGGTTTCTTGCACCACCCCTCCGGGGCATTCTGCGCTACACAGGCAGGGGTTTCTTGCACTACCCCCGCAGGATTACTTGCACTG
>JADDPA010000116.1:3898-5013 GCA_016782125.1 Thermobaculum sp. | reverse complement strand
GTGCGTCCAGCGGAGGATGAAAAGGAGAACCTTGAGCTCGGAGCCGCTCAGGTGCGGCAGCAGACGATCGAAGACGATGTTAGGTACCTGAGTGAAGCGCAGGGGCGGGACGCCGCGGTAGCCCTCCATGGTCGGGGCTGGTTCGGCCTCGTTCGATGGCGCCAGGTTTAACGAGTATCTGTTCGCCTCGCAGCCACCGTGGGGTGCTCGCGCCCTCTCGACGAAGACGAGTCCTCGGGACACCAGGTTTGGGCGCTTCGCCCTCTCCTTCCGGTCGGAGCCGGTCCTCGGCTTGCCGCCGGCCCTGAGCGCGTCGGCGAGCGCGTCCGCCTTGACACCGGCTCCCCAGTCAAGGTGCCTGCCGTCGGCGCTCAGGGTGCCGTTCAAGAATCTGCTCTCGGAGATCTGCGCCTTGTCACGATGATATCCGTACGTGTGGCGCACGATGTAGAGGATGATCTTCAGCTCCGCGCCGCTCAATCTGGGCAGCCAGTAGTCGAGCAGCACGTCGGGCACGGCGGTCCAGGTGGACCACCAAGCAGCGCGGTCCAGCCTTACAGGCAGGGGGATACCGTTGCCCTCCGTGCCGTCCCGCGCTACGATAGCGTCAGGCATGGCCACCACCTTCCCAATTGGTGGGGCTCTGTCGGAGGGGTCCCAAGGTGCAGGTTTGGCGATCGGTACCTTGGGACCTTGTTCTTTCGCTTGTAAAGCCTACTGGCTGTGATTCCACTACCCGCTTGCTCCACTGCCGGGCGTCATTCGCGTGTGCTCAGCCTCTACCGGCATGATTCGGTGACATCCTTACCCGAGTCAACCGGGTGGAATGAACAGCCTTAACATAATTAAGGGCTGGACAGGCCGGTATTCTTCGCGTGTTTGCTAGGCAAAGCACACCGGGCATGCGCACGATACCGTACCAGTCCGCACACCATGTCGTACCAGTCCGCACAGCATGCCGTACCTCGGCGGAAGGGAGTCTCGTGCCCGATCGCAGGGGAGTGCGTTCTGCTCCGGATGCGGAGGCGACCGGCACGTGGCGCGCTGATCTCACCGCCAGCCTGAAGCCCGGTAAGTCCCTGGTAATTCGCGGACTTAGATGCAATTGGGCTGCG
>JADDPA010000116.1:0-3820 GCA_016782125.1 Thermobaculum sp. | reverse complement strand
GATGGCGTACCAGAGGCCGGGATGCCGGATAGTTGGCCGGCCGTTCGAGCGGCGTGAACGCACACGATACCGTACCAGTCGGCACGTACGCGCCGGATCGCGTACCATGCGTGCCGTTCGAATACGTGGGTCTAGCAGGCTGGCCGCCCCTCTAGCTATCGAGAGGTCAGACCTTGCTGATCGGCGGTCTTGGAGTAACCGAGCCGCACCCCAGGGAGATACCGGCACCGCGCACGCGCGTGATACCGTACCACGCAGGCTAGTTAGTGCGGGCGAGCCTCGAGTATTGCTCTCGGAGTTCCGCGGGTGGCACTATCTCGATCGCCATTGCGAGCCAATCGTCAAGCCAGCCCCTTGACGGCAACTGGCGGAGATCCCGCAGGTACTGCCAGTGAACGATCACACCGTCCTGGAGCAGGCGCTCAAGGGCTCGCTCCAGCCGGTCCCGCGTTCGCTGTGGATTGCGCGCGCTGGCCTCGAGCCCGGACTCCCCGAGCAGCGTGGAGACATGTAAGGTGACGGACTCGCTCCGCCCGGCGGCGTTCCACCGGAACATGAACGCAAGGTATTTCCCGAGACGCTTCTCCACCTTCTCCCGGTACGGGTCGTATTCGAGGGCTTTCTGGGCCAGCAAGCCCCTCCACTTGAGGCCGAGGTCCCAGTACTCCTGCGCCCATTTGCCCGGCATCACGCGCGCCCCGAGGAAGATAGGGTTGCCCTCCAGGTCTTCCTGCGTGATGGTGTCGAGCATCGCTAGCGCCCGGCTCTGGACGCGTATAGTCTGGGATTGCTTGCGCCCTCTGCCTCTTGGAATTACCTCCACGTCCACCAGGCGCACCCATATATTCTCGAGTTGTGCCAGCGCGCGGCCCGCTGCGGTGCGGTCCTCAGTCCGGTGACCGTGCTGCCAGTTGCCCGGCTCGTTGCGGTAGCGCTTGCGCTGAATGCCGCGCGCGTCCAGGATCGCATCGGCGGTGATCCACACGGGCGATTCCGGACCGTTGCTCCGGGTCGCCCAGTGTGCGAGGCACACGAGGAGCGCGTCGGACGTCAGATCGTCCAGGGTACGCACTTGTTCCCACAGCGCCGGCAGGACATCGGGCGACGGCGCGAGCCGCGTGTTCGGGGCTCGCAGGGACACGTGTACGGCGCCACGGCCCTTGCTTGTAATCGTGGTATGAGTGGGCTCGCCCTCGCTGCCTTCCGTCCAATCCTTCCCCGATGCGGCATCGTGGATCGCGCGCACCAGGGCATAGCTCACCTGGTCGCTAGTAATACGGACGAGTCCATCCGGTGCTATGTCGGGCACGTCCGGCAGCCTTCGCGTGCCTCCACCCGACGGCCGGGACTGCAGCTGTAGCAGCTTCTCCAGGTCGTCTATGGAGAGCGCATGCAGCTCCAGCGTCTTCTCTGCGACCTCCTTGGCGAGCTCCTGCGCGTAGTCTCGCGTGAAGCGCCGCAGCTCCGCGGCACCGTGCTCCCGGAGGAGTCGATAGCCGGCCCCATCCAGAGACCAGTCCTCCGCTAGGCCGCGGACACCACCGGCTCCTAACTCCTCCTCGAGCTCTTCCTGTGCCCAGACGACCGCATGGGCCAGCGCCTCCGCAGCGAACTGCTCCCAGGGGTCAGCGCCGCGCCTTCCGGAGCTTTCAAAGAACCGCAGCACCAGATCCTCAAGCTGCTGGGCCGCGCGGTCGACCTGCTGCTCGGAGAGGTCGAGGACGAGATCTACCTCCCCGTCTGGGTCCACCACTGCGCGCACGCTTGCACGGCTCCCCGCAAGGGAATCGGAGCCGTGCTGTCTCAGGCTCTCCCGCAGCTTCTGCTCGTAGACCGCTACGACGCGGATGGCGAGTTCAGCAGCCGCAAGCTTTATCAGGAGGTTGTCTGCACGGGCGGTCTCAGCCTGCTGTGCGATGATCTCCGGGCCGAGGCTGGCCTTGACCGCCTTTAGCTTCTGGTGACCCCTCCACGCCTTACGGGCTACCCGCTCGCGGCCGGGGGCACGCGCCGAGCCCTTGGCGAGTGCCCCCGGCTCACCGCCACTACGGCCGCTCACGTCGATCTCCCGCCAAAGGCGCATGCTGACTCATGACTGCTATTGTGGCCCACCAGCGTGTCGTTTGGTAGCACGTGCCTTCAGCAGGGAGAGCGACATACAGCTCAGCATCGCGGTGTTTGTTGCCGTTGTGCACGTGATAGCGTACCTGTCCGCGCTCCGGACCCGAGCTGATGGACCTAGTTATCTCCTCTTCCCGGCCGGGTACCATGAAGGGCTATCCGATTCGGATGCTTGTAGCATGTGCTGCAGGACCGTTCGAGTTCACACTGGTGCTCTCGTGCACCGTGGCGTCCCGGTAGGCCAAAGGCACCCCTGCCGTACTGGTACGCTATCGTGTGCATTCGGTCGTTCCGGACGCGCCTGGCGCTTGCCCTTCGCCGACCTGCCCGAGTCCTTACGGGGTAAATAGACCGCGCAGCGCCCGATCCCGCGACAGGATGTAAACAAGTTTTCATGATGCGGGCGGGGGCGTTGACTGTGCTCCAATCGGTGCCATAAAGTGCCACTATGGGACGTTCAAGTAGTCAGCTGCCGGATCTCTCGGCGTATCCGCCGATGCTGACCATTTCGCAGGTTGCCGAGGTGTTGGGTTATTCGATCAGGTCGACCAAGCGTCGTATCCACGACGGCGAGCTCACGCATGTGAAGGACGGCAGGTTTGTCCGCGTCCCGCGCGAGGCGCTGCTCGCTTATATGTCCGATCGCCTGGTCCCGGCGAGGGGTCGTCGAGGGGATGAGGACGATCGATGAACTGCTGGCAGAGCGGCCCCAATCGGAGCAATGGTTGGCGCGCGATAGAAAAACCTCGCACGCCGTGGAGGCCGGGGGGAAACCCATGAGGGTGCTTGCGGTAGGGGCGCCGAAGGGTGGGGTCGGCAAGACCACTACCAGCCTCTACCTCGCCACACGTCTGGCCGAGCGATTGGGCGGTACCAGGGAGCGTTCGGTCGTGGGGCTGCTCGACCGCGACCACTCGAGACATCTGACCCGGCTGGTCGAGCTCAGGGAAGAGCTTTTGCGCCCGGGCGTCACGCTCATAGAAGGCACGGCCTTGCCGCCGCCCGACTGCGGACTGGAGATGATAGTGATCGACACGCCGCCCGGTCTGGCAGCCATCGACTCGCTTCAGGCGGCGCAGATGGTGCTGGTGCCGGTACAGCTTGAGGACCAGGGGGTCGCCAGCCTGGTGGACTACCTCGACGACGTGGACATGCAGCGGATCGCAGTCAGTCCTCAGATGCGGCTGCTCGCCGTACTGCCGACCATGGTGGACGGACGCACGCTGATGCACCGCCAGCGGCTCAAGGACGTGATGCAGATCGCGGGAGCGCAGCGTCCGCCCCTGCCGGTGTTGCCTCCCGTACCGCGTCGGAGCCGGATCATGAACTTTGACCTGAGTGCGGTGGAGTACGACGCGGCAGCAAAGGAGCTCTTCGACCATGCCTGCGTCTAATCGCCCTGTGCCGCTCGCCGACCGGCTGCTCTCCAACTCGCGCCGCGGCGAAGCGACGCCGGAACGCCTATCGGCGGCAGCGGAGGCCTCGTTCGCCCCTATAGAACGTGCTCTGCTGATCCCGATCGAGCGCCTCAGCCCGTCACGGGACAATCCGCGGCAGACATTCCGCAACCTGGACGAGCTCGCCGAGTCTATAGCGGACCGCGGCCTCATGCAGCCGCTGCTGGTCCGTCGAGATCCGGAGCGCCCCGGCCACTACATGACCATCGCGGGTGCGAGGCGGCTGATGGCGGCAATCATCT
>JADDPA010000062.1 GCA_016782125.1 Thermobaculum sp. | reverse complement strand
CGAAAAGCGTTGCCTAAATACAAGGGTAGTGTAGTTGAGACTGCATTGACCGCAACTATTCCTTTAGCGCCGGCGTCTACAGCCGCGGTTCCAGGTGTGTCTTGGAAGACGTATGCGCGACGTTTGGTACGGAGCAGCAGCGTGAACAGTGGCGCCCTGTGCAGGGGCGCCTTGTGTTGGTAAATCAGTCCACATGATCTCCTTCATGGGTGGACCACAACTCGGCGAGCTGGAGGCGGGGGTGGTCGCTGCGCTGTTCGGCGTCTCCTTCTCCGTGGTCTCCGGCGGGCTCATCACGCTGCTGCTGACGGCGTGTGGATTGCGTCGAAGTATCCGGCGCTACGCGCGTACCGCAGCGGCCTGCCGGTCGAGGAAGTGGCGGTGTGGTAGTCGGAGCACGGGCTGTTATCGTCATCGGTTCGGGGCTACAATGCACGCGCACCCCATCAGCACGCGGGAGGAGACGCTGTGAAGTACGGAACGAACATGCCGGTCTTCGATGCCTATGCCGATCCCAACACGGTCGCCCAGCTCGCACGCGATGCCGAAGCAGCGGGGTGGGATGGCTTCTTCATCTGGGACCATATCCTCTTCGATCCGCACGGCCTCGACGTCGGTGACCCGTGGGTGGTGCTCGCCGCCGTGGCCGCCGCGACGGAGCGCATCGCGATCGGCACGCTCGTTACGCCGCTCCCCAGGCGGCGTCCGTGGGTGCTCGCGCGGCAGGCGGTGAGCCTGGACCACCTCTCCCATGGCCGTCTGGTGCTCGGTGTGGGCATCGGCGATCCCGTGGATATCGAGTTCGGGGCGTTCGGCGAGGAGACCGACACGAAGGCACGGGCGCGGATGCTCGATGAGGGGCTCGATATCATCTCCGGGTTATGGGGTGGCGAGCCGTTCAGTTACGAGGGCTCGCACTACCGTCTTGCCGAGATGCGCTTCCGCCCCGTGCCGGTGCAGACGCCGCGGATCCCCATCTGGGTAGCCGGCGCGTGGCCGAACCTGGCACCGATGCGCCGGGCGTCGCGGTGGGACGGTGTCGTCCCGCTGCGCTGGGAGAAGCCGCTGGGTCCCGGCAACCTGCAGAGCATCCTCGGCTACATCGGCCAGTTCCGCACGTCGAGCGAGCCGTTCGAGATGGTCCATACTGGGAGTACCCCGGGCGATAATCCCTCCCGCGGTGCGGAGGTCGTTGCCCCGTTTGAGGCGGCAGGGGCGACGTGGTGGATCGAGGACATCGGCCCTGAGCGCTTCCGCCCGTTCACGTACGATGCCTCGTACGTCTGGCCGGTAGAGGAGATGGCGGAGCGCGTGCGTCAAGGGCCGCCACGAGGCTGATGCGGGTAGCTGGATGAGCGCGGTTGAGTGGCGCGAGAATCGCCTTCGGACGCGTAATGGAGAGGTTGCCCTCCACGAGGCGGGGGACGGTCCGGCACTCGTGTTCCTGCATGGCGGTCCGGGCCTGGACCATCGCCTCCTGCGTCCCCTCGCGGAGCCTCTAACGCGGGAGTACCGCTGCATCCTGCCGGATCAGCGAGGCAGCGGCGGCTCGGTGGTCGAGAGGCTGGACGTCGATGCTCTGCACATTGACCGGCTGATCGAGGACATCGAGGACCTGCGACAACACCTGGGCGAGCAGAAGCTCCGGCTAATTGGCTGGTCCTGGGGCGCGGCGCTCGCGCTGCTGTACGGCGCGGTGCACCCCGACCGCCTCGAACAGGTTGCCGCCGTCTCGCCAGGGCCGATCCCCTGGGAACTCATTGATGTGTACCGCGCCAACCGGGTGCGGCCGCTCACCGCGGAGGAGCGTATGCGCCACACGGACCTGTCCGATCAGATGGAGAGCGCGTTGCGAGCGGAGGACGCGGAGAGCTACCGCGTGCTCAACCGGCAGCTCGTGGCGCTCTCGATCCGCGCCTGGTTCTATTCGCCCGAACAAGCGTCCGCCTACCTGGAGACGTATCTGGACCTGGCAGGCGATGCGTACAACGCGGCCCTCGTCAGCGAAAGAATACTGGGCTCACTCGGGGAGTTCGCCTCGTGGGATCGGCTCGGGATGTGGGAAGCACCGACGCTCGTGCTGTACGGCTACCAGGACTTCGAGCCGATCACCCAGGCGTACACGATAAAAGGCTGGGCGCCTCAGACACGGATCGTGTACCTCAATGAGTGCGGCCACTACCCCTGGCTAGAGCAGGCCGACCGATTTTACGCAGAGCTACATGCTTTTCTCGGGAGCATGCCGGGTAGTGTGCCCGACAGCGGTGGGCATAGAGGCCAAGCCGAGTAGGGGCGATCTCCGTGTACACCCAGGGGCGCGCCTACCCACCGCGGTAGACGCGGGTAATTCGGGGGACGCTCCCATTGGCCCCAAGCCAATCCACTCCGGCACGACCCTCGCGAGGTAGCCTGGATTAGTCACGGCTGCTCCTTCAGCCGTGATCCGATGACCAGAGACCTTACCGTCTCCCTGGCGTATCGAGCACGACCCCGGCCCTGGTTGCCGGAGGATACTTATTAGCGTAGATGAGTACGAATGGAGGTTGATGGTGAAGGTGTTCAGTTTCGGTGCGGAGCACGGTCGGCACACCCAGAGTTACGGGAGCAACTTCCTGATGTCGCGAATGGCCCATACCGAGGGTATCTACATAGGCTGCATGCGACTCGGGCAGGACGGGCTCGTAGGATACCACCTGGCCTCGACGTACCAGCTCTTCGCGGTGGTAGAGGGCGAGGGATGGGTGCGGGGAGCGGGGCTGGAGCGGGTGCCGATCCGGGCAGGACAGGCGACCTTGTGGGAGCCCGGCGAGGGCCACCAAGCGGAGACTGACACCGGGATGGTGGCGATAGTGGTCGAGTCGGACACTCTGGGAGGCAACCCGGAAGCAATAGGGCCGGTGCCGCGGCAACTCTGAACGGCAGGGGCAGCGGGCGCGCACGGGCGGAGTGACGGAACACCGATTGGAGAGTCAGCCACCTGACTCCCGTAAGCTTACGCCGACGGCTCGCGGCGATAAGCATGGAACGGATGCAGCTCGACACGCTCGGACTCAGCAAGACCGGCGGTGGGGTGAGGCAACTGCTCACTCGTGTGAAGCTGCACTTGGCCTCCAGTCACCCCGGTCAGCCGCTCTAGCATGTCATCGCCCAAGTGCCCCGTGAATAATCCGGGCTGGGTGCGGTGTGATGCTCCGGTGGGTCTGTGAACATTTGTTTACGATTGTCGCTCCTTTGCTCCCGCTGCCCGGCCCGGCTGCTATAACGTTGCTACGACCGTGCGGCGTGAAAGCGAACCGCTCGGCGCGTAGCATGTGCTCGCAGCCACAAGCAGACCACGGGAGTTGAGATGGAACCGTCCGACATCACCATACGCGGCGCTCAGCACCACAACCTGAAAAACGTCGATGTCGCGATCCCGCGCCACAAGCTCGTCGTGCTCACGGGCGTGAGCGGCAGCGGCAAGTCGAGCCTGGCGTTCGATACCATCTACGCCGAGGGCCAGCGCCGGTATGTGGAGAGTCTTTCGGCCTACGCCCGGCAGTTCCTCGGCCAGATGGAAAAGCCGAAGGTTGACTATATCGGTGGCCTGAGTCCCGCCATCGCCATCGAGCAGAAGGTGGTGAGCAAGAACCCGCGCTCGACCGTTGGCACTGTCACCGAAGTCATGGACTACCTTCGGGTCTTGTACGCCCGAGTTGGCATCACGCACTGCCCAAACTGCGCCCGCGAGGTCTCGTCGCAGAGCGCGCAGCAGATCGCCGACTCGCTCGCAACGCTGCCGGCCGGTACGCGCTTCCAGCTTCTCGCCCCGGTCGTGCGCCGCCGCAAGGGGACCCACACGGAAATCCTGAAGCAGGCGCGCCTTGACGGCTATGTCCGGGCACGCATCGACGGCGCGGTGGTGGAGCTCGAAGCCGCGCCGAAGCTGGAGAAGACCAAAGCACACACGATCGAGTTGGTGGTCAGCCGGCTACGGGTGCTGGAGGATGATGCCGATCGGGCGGAGTGGGAGTCGCGTCTTATCGACGCGGTGGAGACCACCCTACGCGCCGCGGAAGGTATCCTCGTCGCGGATATGATGGATGGCCGCGATCTGCTGTACAGTGAGCAGGCGGCGTGTCCGCACTGCAACATCAGCATCCCCGAACTCTCGCCCCAGCTCTTCAGCTTCAACTCGCCGCTCGGCATGTGCCCCGATTGCAATGGCCTCGGCACCCAGGCGAGTGTCGACCCCGCGCTCATCATCGCCGACCCGGAGATCTCGCTGCTGGAGGGCGCATCGCGGTGGTATGGCGATCTGTCCAAGAAGAAGGAGTCGTGGGGGCTGCGCCAGCTTCGGGCTATCGCCGGGTACTACGAGGTGGACCTTGACCTGCCGTGGCGCGAACTGCCGCAGCGGTTCCGTGATGTGCTCCTGTACGGGTCCGGCGAGGAGAAGATCCGCTTCACGTGGGGCAGCGAGAACGAGGAGGGGAGTTGGTCGGGCGAGAGCACCCGCGCGTACGATGGCATCGTCGCCAACATCAACCGGCTGTACCGCCAGACGGGGTCGGAGCAGACCCGCCGCTGGTACGCCAGCTTCATGAGCGAGCAGCCCTGTCCCGATTGCAAAGGAGCTCGGATGCGTCCCGAGGCGCGCGCCGTTACCGTCGGTGCCAGGGCGATCACCGAGGTGAGCGCGATGGCGATCGACGAGGCACACGCCTGGGTCCTGTCCCTCCAGCAAATCGGCGCGGAGGACGGGCAGTCCACGGACGCTCTGAGTCGCGAGCAGCTGGAGATCGCCGGGGAGGTGCTCAAGGAGATCCGCGACCGGCTTCAGTTCATGCTCAATGTCGGCCTGCACTACCTCACGCTCGATCGCCCCGCCCCAACGCTTTCTGGCGGCGAGGGGCAGCGCATCCGGCTCGCCAGCCAGATCGGGTGCGGGCTCGTCGGTGTGCTCTACATTCTCGATGAGCCCTCGATCGGCCTCCACGCCCGTGACAACCAGGCGCTGCTCGACACCCTGATCCAGCTCCGGGACCTCGGGAACACGGTGCTCGTCGTCGAGCACGACGCGGAGACGATGATGCAATCGGACTGGCTGCTCGACCTCGGGCCGGGCGCGGGCGTGCTTGGCGGCGAAATCGTTGCCGCGGGGTCCCCACAGCAAGTCTGTGCGCACCCGACCTCTCTCACCGGACGGTACCTGAGCGGGGACATAGTGGTGAGTGCACCGAATGGGTCGAAGCGCAGGCGTCGATCAGCGGAACGCGTGCGCATCCGTGGGGCGAGCCTGAACAACCTGCGGCGGGTCGATGTCTCGTTTCCGCTCGGTCTGATGACCTGCGTGACCGGCGTGAGCGGTTCCGGGAAGAGCAGTCTCGTGTCCGGCACCCTGTATCCCGCACTCGCCCGCGCGCTGCACAATGCGCAGGGGCGGCCAGGATCGTACGAGCGTCTGGAGGGGCTGACGCATCTCGACAAGGTGATCAATATTACGCAGGACCCCATTGGCCGCACCCCGCGCTCGAACCCGGCCACGTACGTCGGCGTCTTCGACGACATACGCCGCCTGTTCGCAAGCATGCCGGAGGCCAAGAGCCGGGGGTATTCGGCGGGCCGCTTCAGCTTCAATGTGAAGGGCGGGCGCTGTGAGGCGTGCATGGGACACGGGCAGCGCCGGATCGAGATGCACTTCCTGTCCGATGTTTGGGTGATGTGCCAGGAGTGCCACGGAACGCGGTTCAACCGGGAAACGCTCGCGATAACATTCCGGGGCAAGAACATCGCCGAGGTGCTCGACATGGATGTTCAGGAAGCACTGGAGCTCTTCGAGAACGTGCCGGAGATCCGGCGCTCCTTGCAAACCCTCCACGAGGTCGGACTCGACTACGTGAAGCTGGGGCAGAGCGCGACAACGCTTTCCGGCGGTGAGGCGCAGCGCGTGAAGCTCGCGAAGGAGCTCAGCCGAGTCGCGACGGGACGCACGATGTACATCCTCGATGAGCCCACAACGGGGCTGCACTTCGCCGATATCCAGCACCTGCTGGATGTGCTGCATCGCCTCGTGGATGCGGGGAACACCGTCGTGGTGATAGAGCACAACCTGGACGTTATCAAGACCGCTGACTGGGTGATCGACATGGGCCCGGAAGGCGGCGCGGGCGGCGGCTACATCGTCGCTCAGGGCACGCCGGAGGACGTGTGCGCCGTGGACGTCAGCCACACCGGGCGGTATCTGGGACGCGTTCTGGAATCGGAGCGCGGCCTTCTGGCGGCGACGGCGTGACGCGGTTTCTGGCCAGGTAGATGTGATACGCGACCCGGCTAGATGATGCGTGTCATCCCGAACGGAGTGAGGGATCCGTAACCCCAACCACGGATTACTCGCGAGCTCGGAATGACAGTGCCCTACCACTCAGGCCGAGCCCATATGAGTCGGGTGGCAAATGAATAGAAGTCCACCCGTCAGTCCGAGCGTGCGAGGAATTGCTCGCCGTGGTTCACATCGCGTCATTGCCCGGGCGGAATACGGGTCAGATAGCGCTGAACGCCTCGTCCAGGTCTTGGAGCAGGTCGTCTGCGCTCTCGATGCCGACGGAGAGGCGGATGAGATCCGCGCCAATCTCGATGGACGAGCCCGCGAGGCTGGCGTGCGTCATAGCACCGGGATGCTCGATGAGGCTTTCCACGCCGCCGAGACTCTCCGCGAGGGTGAACAGCCGGGTGCACGACACGAACCTGCGCGCCGCGTCCTCTCCGCCCCGAATCGTGAATGAGAGCATGCCGCCGGGCAGGCGCATCTGCCGCCGTGCGACCTCGTAGCCCGGATCCGAGGCAAGGCCGGGGAAGTACACGCGTTCCACCGCCGGGTGCGCCTCCAGGTACTCTGCCACCTGCTGCGCGTTTGCGGAGTGCTCGCGCATCCGCACGGCGAGGGTCTTGATGCCGCGCAGCACAAGGAAGCAGTCGAGCGGCCCCGGCACAGCGCCGACGGAGTTCTGGTTGAACGCCACGTGCTGTTGGACGGCATCATCGTTTGTCACCAGCAGGCCGAGCACCACGTCGGAGTGTCCGCCGAGGTACTTCGTCGCGGAGTGGACGACGATATGGGCGCCGTGCTCCAGCGGGCGCTGGATGTAGGGTGAGGCGAACGTGTTATCCACGACCAAATGCGCACCATGCGCCTCAGCACGCTCGGCGAGCATGCCGATGTCGAGCACCTTCATCAGCGGGTTCGTCGGAGTCTCCGCCCAGAGCATCTTCGTCTCCGGGGTAATGGCGGCCTCCACCGCATCGGGCCGGGTCATGTCCGCGAGGGTGAACGCGATGCCGTACTGCCGGAGCGTGCGGTCGAGAAGGCGGTACGTACCACCGTATACATCGTCGCCAAGCACGATGTGGTCGCTGGGCTTGAGGGTGAGCAGCAGCGTGGTGATCGCGGCCATGCCCGAGGCGAAGGCGAGGCCGTGTGCGCCGCCTTCGAGGCTCGCGATGTTCTCCTCCAGCATCGTGCGCGTCGGATTGCCCGTGCGGCTGTACTCGAACCCCTTTGTGAGCCCCACCTGCTCCTGTGCGTACGTGGAGGTGAGATAGACCGGCGGGATCACGGAGCCGGTTGTGGGGTCGGGGGGTTGCCCCGCGTGGATGGCGCGGGTCTCGAAGCCGAGGTCTCGATCGGGCAGGTTCGCGGGCATACAATCTCCAGAATCGTTCGGGGCGGTGCGAAGAGGGCACATGCGCCGGGGTCACTATGCGGATGGCGCGCTGCCGGCGCTCAGCCCGCCCGGCTTCCGCTCTCGGCAGTCGCGGCGGTGGCCTCATCCAGCACGCCGTTCTCGCGGAGCCAGTCTTCGTTGTACAGCTTCGAGACGTAGTTGCGCCCGGTATCGCAGAAGACGACCACGACGACCGCATCCTCCGGGAGATCTGCGGCGACCACGAGCGCCGCGTGCATCGCCGTTCCGGTGCTGGAGCCGACGAGCATGCCCTCCTCGCGGGCGATCCGTCGCGCTATCCCGTACGAGTCGCGGTCGCTTACCGTGACCCACTGGTCGATGAGCTTCGGGTCGAACGCGCCGGGCCAGAAGTCCTGGCCGATGCCCTCGACCAGGTAGGGGTGCATGTTTTCCGGCTCGCTGTAGATCGACCCTTCAGGGTCGGCCCCGACGATAACGATGTCCGGGTTCTGCTCCTTCAGGAAGCGACCCGCGCCCGTGACCGTCCCCCCGGTACCGACGCTGCATACGAAATGCGTGATGCGCCCGCTTGTTGCCTCCCAGATCTCCGGTCCGGTGGTGTGATAGTGCGCGTCCGCGTTAGCGGGGTTGAAGTACTGGTTTGGCTGATAGGCGTTCGGGATCTCGCGCACCAGCCGGTCCGCGACGCTGTAGTAGCTCTCGGCCGACTCGCGGACCACGCTGGTGGGGCACATGATGACTTCAGCCCCGTAGGCACGCAACAAGGCGCGCTTCTCCTCCGCCACCTTGTCGGGCATCACCACGATGAGCTTGTACCCCTTCGTCGCCGCGGCAATCGCGAGGCCGACTCCGGTATTCCCGCTGGTAGGCTCGATGATCGTGCCGCCCGGCCGGAGCGCGCCCTCGCGCTCACCCTGCTCGATAAGCGCCGGGCCGATCCGATCCTTCACGCTACCGCCGGGGTTGAGCTGCTCGGCCTTGGCCAGGATCAGCGGGCGGTATCCCTGGGCGATGTTGGGTAGAGCGATGAGTGGCGTGTTCCCCATGGCCGCGAGATAGTTCGGCAGGTATCTCATCCGGGAGGTTTCATCGCTTGCCGTTGGAGTACCGCTGAACGCGATACCCCGCGGCCTCGATAGCGCCCTTCAGCAGTTCGGGCGTCGTGCGGTCCTCATCGTACTCTACCTGTACCAACCGTGCGGCAGTGTTGACGAGGACCCGGTTGACACCGTCCGTGGGCTCGACCGCGGTCGTGATCGCCTGGGCACCTTCGGCCACCGTGATGTTTGGCACGTTGAAGCTGGTTATCGTCATACGGTCCCGTCCTCCATGGCTGATTATACCCCAGGCACGAAGCGCCACCGCCGTTATCGGCTGATCCGAAACATACAGTTGGGACAATCGATCGTGAGGCTGCGGGTGTACTTGTTGGCCCTGCCTCTTAGTCGGCCGATCTCGCATGCGGGGCAAACCAGGTGGAGGTCGACCAGTTCCCCCGGCCGGGCGAAGAGCGTCTCCGCGATGGCCGCAGTGTCGTGGACCAGCTTATAGTCGCCGACCGGATTGCGATCCTCGGTCTGCTCTTGCGTCTTCGGGGTAGGTGGGCCGCCAAACATGCTTTCTCCGTTCGCATCGTCGTTATGGGTAATCTTCTCTGCACCCTCAGCCCCATGCTCCGGGTTCCGCCGCCCGCGTTGGATGCAAACGCCGTACCGCCGTGGCGGGTTGAAGAGTCGCCTGTCGCTACTCCTCGCCCAGGTACGCCTTGCGGACCAGCTCGTTCTGTTGCAGCGCCTTCGCGTCATCGTGGAGCACGATGTTACCTGTCTCGATAACATAGCCCCGGTGGGCGACCGAGAGGGCCATGAGTGCGTTCTGCTCGACGAGCAGGATCGTGGTGCCCTGCGCGTTGATCTCCTGCACGATGTTGAATATCTGCTCGACGAGTATTGGTGCCAGTCCCATCGATGGCTCATCCAGCAAGA
The DNA here is from genome assembly GCA_016782125.1 of Thermobaculum sp. Lineage (GTDB taxonomy): Bacteria > Chloroflexota > Chloroflexia > Thermobaculales > Thermobaculaceae > JACDAU01. The sequence goes on along the minus strand of JADDPA010000062.1, from coordinate 13,952 downwards.
GCACCGTCGGCTTCGCCATGAGCGCTCGCCCCATCGCGAGCATCTGCTGCTCTCCGCCGGACATCGTGCCCGCCTTCTGCGTCACCCGCTCCTTCAGGCGTGGGAACAATTCAAAGACGCGGTCCATGTCCGCCTCTATCTCCGCGCGATCCTTCCGCCTGAATGCGCCAAGCTCGAGATTCTCTCGCACGGTCATGCGGGGGAAGATACGGCGGCCCTCCGGGCTGTGGCTGATGCCCTGTGCCACCACGTCGTGTGCGGCCAGCGCCTCGATGGGGCGTCCCTGCAGCTTGATGGAACCCCGGCGAGGGTGCATCAAGCCGGAAATGGTGCGGAGCGTCGTGGTTTTCCCCGCGCCGTTGCCACCGATGAGCGTGACGATCTCGCCCTCGCGCACGGACAGCGAGATGCCCTTGAGCGCCTCGATCTGCCCGTAGTACGTGTGCACATCCTCGACTTCAAGCATGGTGGCGGCGCCGTTCATCGCGTCCGGGGCACCGGCAGGGAAATTGGCCGTTTGGTCGCTCACGCTGTCGCCGCCTTCCCGAGGTACGCCTCGATCACGCGCGGGTTGGACCGCACCTCGGCTGGTGTTCCATCCGCTATCTTCTGACCGTACTCGAGCACCGATACATGATCAGATATTCCCATCACCACCTTCATGTCATGCTCGATCAGCATGATCGCGAGCCCAAGCTCATCCCGCAGCCGCCCGATGAAGCGCGTCATCGAGAGGGTCTCCTGTGGATTCATTCCCGCCGTGGGTTCATCCAGGAGCAGGAGCTTGGGGTCGGAGGCGAGTGCCCTCGCCACCTCGAGCCGGCGCTGGTCGCCATACGACAGGTTCTTCGCCAGTTCGTCCCCGCTTCTGCGCAACCCGACAAAGTTCAACAGGTCAAGCGCTTTCTTCCGCGCCTTGACCTCTTCTCGCCGCACGGAGGGGGGACGGAAGATCGCCCCCACGATGCCTGCGCTCAGACGCGTGTGCTCGCCAACGAGGACATTCTCCAAGGCGGACATGTTCTGGAAGAGTCGGATGTTCTGGAAGGTGCGGCACATTCCAAGCGAGACGATCTCATGCGGCTTGCGTCCCGTGATCTCCACGCCGTCGAAGCACACCCTGCCCGTCGCCGGCAAGTACAGTCCGGTCAGAATGTTGAAGAACGTGGTCTTCCCGGCACCGTTCGGGCCGATCAAGCTGACGATGGAACGCTCCGGTACCGCGAAGTTCACGTCGCTGACCGCGACGAGTCCACCGAACTTGATCGTTATATCACTTGCCTCAAGCAGGGCCATCAGAGTTCCCTCTCAGCGTCACTAAACCGGTGCTCCGCGCTCCCCGTAGAGAGTGTCGTCTGCAGCGGTTTCGCCGTCAGTCGTATCGGCTCGGAGTTCCGCTCGACGCCGCTCATTCGGCAAGATACCTTCCGGTCGCCACAGCATCATCAACACCAGGGTCAGTCCAAAGATCCCGAAACGCAACCGGCTGAGGTTGACCGTCTCCAGGAATCCAACGCCGATGGTCTCCCCGAGGGAGTTAATCCAGCCGGTGATGCGGATCGACAGGATGCGGTCGAACGTACCGAGCAGCAGCCCTCCCAATATGACCCCCCAGATGTTTCCCAGCCCGCCGAGGATGACCATCGCGAGCAGGAGGACGGAGGTGCTGAACTCGAACGAGCTGGGTGCCGCGTACGAGAAGCGACTCGCGTACATCACGCCGACGAGACCTGAGAAGCTGGCGCCCATCGCGAAGGCGGAAAGCTTTGTCATCACGAGATTGATGCCCATTGCGGATGCGGCGATCTCGTCCTCCCGCATGGCCATCCATGCTCGCCCCAGCCGCGAATCGCGCATCCGCCGCGCCACAAAGATGATCAGGAAGCCCGTTGCTATCAGCAGGTAGTACCAGCGAACAATGTCGTTGCCGAACTTCATCCCGAAGATAGTCGGCTTCGCGATGGCGTTCAGCCCCTGCTCCCCGCGGGTGATCTGATCCGCGTTTCTGAACACCGCGGGGACGATCTCACCGAAGCCTAGCGTGACTATGGCGAGATAGTCCCCACGGAGGCGCAGGGTCGGGGCACCTAGAATTACACCAAACAGTGCGGTGACGAAGAAGGCGAGCACAAGCGCGCCCCAGAAGTTCAGGGTGAACGGTAGCTTGTCTACCACTGGGCTGCTAGGGCTGGTGAGGATCGCCACCGTGTATGCGCCGATCGCGAAGAAGGCGGCGTATCCGAGGTCGAGCAGCCCTGCAAAGCCGACCACGATGTTCAAGCCCAGGGCGAGCAGAATGAATGCGACGATCGGGAACATGGTGCCGACCGTATTCCAGCCGAGTGCCCGGTCGATCAGCGGATAGAAAAGCGCGCCCACGGCTAGTAGCGTCACAACAATGGACGTCGTCGGATCGTCATGTAGTTGCTGTCGCAGCCTGGTGTTGTACGTGGTTACCATAGACGCCATCACTCCCTATGCCTTCTGGGTCGTGCTGTCACCGAGTATTCCGGATGGACGGAATACCAGGGTAAGTATCAGCAGGCCGAAGATTACGGAGTTTGTCCACCGCGGGTCCAGGTAGAAGTCGCTGAAGGCCTGGGTGATGCCGATAAGAAACCCACCCAACACCGCACCCGTCAGGTTGCCGATGCCACCGAGCACCGCGGCGGTGAAGGCCTTGAGTCCGGCCTCGAAGCCGCGCTGGAAGGCCATCGTGCCCGTGAACTGCCCGAACATCAGCCCCGCCGCACCGGCGAGCGCACCGCCGAGCAGGAAGGCAAACGCGATCGTCCGGTTGATGTCGATACCCATGAGGGCGGACGCATCCCGATCCTGGGCTGTCGCGCGCATCGCCTTCCCGATACGCGTGCGGTTGACCACATAACTGAGGGCAATCAGGAGAAGTATCGTCACGACGATGGTTAGCAGATTGTTCAACCCCAGCGTCACGGGAGAACCGAACGGTGCCAGCACGTTCTGATTGGCGATGGGGCGCGGGAAGCTAACCGGCGCCGACCCCTTCCAGCTTTGCCCGATCTGCACGAGCACGAAGGACATGCCGAGCGCACTGATCAGCGGCGCGAGCCGTGGGGCATTGCGCAGTCGCCGATACGCGAGCCGCTCGATAAGGACGTTGACCAAGGCACCAAAGATCATCGCGACGATGAGTGCTGCGAGCATGCCCAGCACCTTCGAGCCTGTTGCGTCGCGGAATCCGATGTCCAGGCGGTCCAGAACGGTGAGCGCTGCGAAAGAAGAGAGCATGAAGAGATCGCCGTGTGCGAAATTGATAAGCTCGATGATTCCATAGACCAGGGTATAGCCAAGGGCGATCAGCGCGAAGACCGACCCTAGCGATATCCCGGTGATAAGTATCTGCAAGAAGTCCTGCATGAGCCCTTCCTGATAGAGCGATTCGGTGTTGATGTATCTGAGACGCGCGACAGGAGAGAGCCGGGGTGCGAGACCACGGCTCTCTCCGAGTTGATACGAGACCCCGCGGGGCCGACGTACCTGTCCTGACTACTTCTCGATCTGGGTGCTGACCTCACGGTCGAACGTGTACTTGTCACCCTTCAGGATCCAGCCGTAATACGATGTGAGCGTCGTGTCGCCGTTCTCGTCGAACGTGAAGTTGCCCAGCGCACCGTCGTACTGCCCAAGCTCGTTCAACTGCTCCAGGATTGCCTTTGGATCGTTGCTGCAGGCCCTGTTCATGGCCTCAAGCGCGACGCCCATGGAATCGTACCCGAAGATCGCGTACGGATCGGGCTCCTTGTTGTACTTCGCCTTGTAGCTGTCGTAGAACTCCTTGGCCCGACCCTCGTAGTTCGCCGGGTTCGCGGTCGCGACAGTTGCATACGTGCCTTCACCCTCGGCACCTACGCCCTTGGCGAAGTCGGTGGAGTTGATACCATCGCCGCCCATGAACTTGACTGCATCGGGATCCGGCTGGATCGAGCGCAGGTCCTTGAGCAGCTGCGGACCACCGGTGGCATCGAGGCCACCGAAGAACAAGGCGTTGGAGTCGGAGCTGATGACCTTCTGCGCAACACCGGAGTACGAGCCGGCCTTCGGATCGATCCCCTCGAAGCCGGCGACCTTTATGCCCAGTTCCTTGGCCCGGTCGCGGAAGACCGACGCGAGGCCCAGGCCATACGTCTGCTGGTCATGGAGGATGTAGACCTGGGTTACACCCAGTTCCTTCGCGTAGTTTGCGAGTGCCGCGCCCTGCAGCGCGTCGTTTGGCACTACGCGGAAGTAGTTGCGTGGTCCATTCTGATAGAGCGACTGGAAGAGCTTCGGCTCGGGGTTGCCCGGGAGCGTCAGGTTGATCGCCGTGTTTGCCGGGCTGATCATCGGGATGCCCGCTTCATTCAGGATCGGGATGGACACGGCAGCGGCCCCGGAGTTGAAGGTGCCGAGATAAACCGATGCCTTGTCCTGGATCGCCTTGTTGGCGTTCTCCGTCTCCTGGCCCTCGTCCCAGGAGCCCTTCGCGGCGGTCGCATCATCCAGCGGCTCGTACTTGATGGTATAGCCACCGGCCTTGCCGTCTTGCTGCTCCAGCGCGAGCCGCATACCCTCGATGACCGTCTGAATCTGTGCGGCGGAACCGCCCGTCATCGGCAGACTGGAGTAGATGAGCGCTTCCTCGCCCGCCTTGTCGGGGCAGGGTGCAGCCGCGCCCGCACCGGTCGTAGCGGGAGTGCCTGTCGCCACAGCCGTCATGCCGGTATCGATCGGAGCAACTGCAGTCGGCTCGGCAACGGCGGTCTGCCCCCCCGTTACCACAGTATTGACAACGGGGGCCGCCGCAGTTGCGCCACTAACGGCTGTGGATTGAACATCTTGTGCCCCGCACGCTGCGAGCACCATACCCATCACCAACATCAAGACCATGAGTATCGAATGCTTTTTGGACTGTCGGACCATTCTTCCTCCTGTATATAGACCGGATAGATAGTAGGAAAGCTACGTGTCGGATAAGCCTCGTAAGCGCGTGTAGAGCATCCCCCCTTACTGGTCATCTGCGGCTACTGAGTGGCCGCAATCTACATGCTTTGTAAGACACGCGAGAGCCTGGACGCAAGATCTGCAACCCAAGTGAATGGCGGAGTATAACAATAGGTGCCAGTCAGGTCAAGGCGCGGTAAGGAGCCCTTTTTAGGCACTTCGCACAAACGGTGGATGGCCTGCGTGGACGCTGGGCTTCATACTACCGGGCAAGCGGCTGACCTATGGCTCGTTCTCTCGCCCGCCGCGAGACCAGACCAGCAGCCGCCACGTCCTGCACCGCGATCCCGACGCTCTTGAAGAACGTAATCTGATCGCTCGATTGCCGGCCCGGTCGTGCCCCAGTCAGCGCCTCGCCTATTTCCGGCATGGTGTCCCAGTCGAGGACTCCGGCCTCGACGGCTGGGAGCAGATCGCCCGCCTCCGTCCGCGCCGCTTCGCGCGCGTCCACGAACACCTGTGCCCGGCGGACGATCGCGTCGGAGATCTCCCGCATGTCGAGCCGGTAGCTGCCCACGCCGTTGATGTGTGCGCCGGGAGAGAGGTCCTCCGCTGCGAACACGGGCGTGGCAGAGCTCGTGGCGGCACACACGACTTGAGCGCCGTCCACCGCCTCGGACGGCGTGGATACCGGGCGCACGTCCGCCGTAACGCCGTGCCCATGCAGGTACGTGCGCAACTCCTCCGCGAAGCGCGTGCACCGGGCCGTGTCGCGGCTGTATACGCGGATCAGCTCAACGGGCCGCACCGCGGCGACCGCCTCAGCCTGGAAGCGGGCCTGGTAGCCCGTGCCGATCAGCCCTAGCACGCGTGCATCTGGGTTGGCGAGCAGGTCCGTCGCCACGCCGGATGCCGCACCGGTGCGCAGGCCGGTGAGGTACGCCCCGTCCATGATCGTTTGTGGCTCGCCGGTGATTGCGTCGAGCACGGCAACGAGCCCGTTGATGGTGGGCAGGCCACGCGTCGCGTTACCGGGATAGACGGAGACGATCTTCACGGCGGTTGTGCTCTCTACCGGGAGCGCCGCGGGCATCGTCAGCGTCGTCCCATCGGGCAACTCCATCGCGGTGCGATGAGGAGCAACGGCGGATCCGGCGGAGTACGCGATGAACGCTTGCCGCACCGCGTCGATCACGTCCCGTATCGACACGCAGTTTGCCACATCGTCGGCGGACAGCCAGCGCAACGTTTCCATTTGTCGGTTTCTCCCGTGCTGCCGCCTACAATTTCCGGGTATCCGGCGGCGTAGTTCCGGTATGGTACCTGAGGCGGCCACGGCGCGGTATCCTCCAGCGGGTTAGGTATGCTAAGAGTGAAAGCGTGTGGCGCCAATCGTTTAGTACTGCTGGGGGGATCGTGTTCGCAGCGTGGGGGCTCTTGGTATATCGTCGCAGGGGGCTGGTGCTGTTGGCGTCCGCGCTCACGTTCGTCTTCGTGCTTGCCGCGTACTTCGCGGGACTCGGCGGCGAGCTCGGCGCTGCGGACTTCTCGGAACAGACCGAGGCAGGGCGCGCACGCAAGCTGCTGGAGGAGCAGTTGCCGGAGAGCCCGCCGAGCTTCACCTTCGTCCTCAGCAGTTCCTCGTTGCGCGCGACCGACCCCGCGTTCCGGTCCGCCGTGGAGGAGGCGTTGCGCCCCGTGCGCAACCATCCGAGCGTCGCCGGGGTGCGCACGGCGTATGACTCGCCACAGCCGAACGCCAGTCTGCTCTCCAGAGATGGCAGGCGCACTCTCGCCATCGTGGAGATGAAAGGCACCTACGATGACGCCGAAGAAGCCTACCCCGCGCTACGCGACCGGGTAACTTCCCCGACGCTGGAGCTGCTGGCGACGGGCGGTATCCCGCTGCAGCATGACTTCGACGAGATCATTGAGCAGGACCTGCAGCGCGCGGAGCTATATTCCCTCCCACTCGCGCTGCTTCTGTTGCTGCTGGTCTTCGGGTCGCTCGTCGCGTCCGGGCTGCCGCTGGGCGTCGGCGTGCTGGCGGTCGCTGCCGGCTTCGTCGGTACGTTGCTCCTGGCGCGCGTGACGGACGTCTCGATCTACGCGACGAATATCGTGACCATGATCGGGCTTGGTGTCGCGATAGACTACTCGCTGTTCATTGTGAGCCGCTTCCGGGAGGAGGTATTGCGCCGTCCGGTGCCCGTGGCGCTCGCGCAAACGATGGCTACCGCGGGCCGCGCCATCCTCTTCTCCGGGCTCACGGTCGCCATTGGCCTCGGCGGGTTGACCTTCTTCCGGCTGGGCGACCTGGGGTCGATGGGACTCGCGGGCACGCTCGTCGTCGCGCTCGCGGTGGTGTATGCCCTGACGTTCCTCCCCGCGCTGCTCGCCGTGCTCGGTCCGCGGGTGAACGCGGGCCGCGTGCCCTTCCTTCATCCGGAGCGGTCCGGCACCGGTAGCGGGTTGTGGCACCGTATCGCCAGGGCTGTGATGGCGAGGCCCTGGGCGGTGCTAGTGCCGGTGGTGGTGTTGCTCCTGTTGCTCGGGTCACCCGTGCTGCGAATGCGGCTGTGGGGAGGCGACTATACTTTTTTGCCCGAGCACGCGGAGGGCCGGCGGGGAGCGGAGTTGCTGCTTTCGCAGTTTCCGGGGCAGAACACTACCCCGGTGATCGTCGTGATGCGCTTCGCCGATGGTTCGCCGCTCACGTCGAAACGGTTCGAGCAGCTCCAACGGATGTCCGCGCGGATAGGCGAGCTTCCCAACGTCACGAAGGTCGAGAGTCCGGCAGATGCAGCAGGCACAGCCTCGCCGGAGCAGCTGCAACAGCTCTTGAGTCAGCCCACGGAGGCCGTACCGGCTTCCCTGCGCGAGGTGCGCGAGGGTCTGGAGCGCTCTGTCGGTGAGCGGGTGGCTGTCCTCACGGCGCATACGCCTTACCGGTCCAGCACGGAGGAGGCTCGCGACCTGGTACACGCCGTGCGCGCGCTTGATCCTGGACCGGGGGCACAGATCCTTGTCTCCGGACAGACCGCGTACGACATAGACTCTATCGATGCCGTGAAGCGCGATGCGCCGGTCGCGATTGGGTTCATCGTGATCGCGACGTACCTCGTGCTCTTCCTGTTGCTCGGGTCCATCTTGCTGCCGCTCAAGGCGGTGCTCATGAACTTCCTCTCCATCTCCGCGTCGTACGGTGCGCTGGTGTGGATTTTCCAAGATGGTCATCTGTCGAACGTTCTTGGCTTCACCCCGAACCCGATCGAGACCAGCACGCCGGTGCTGATGTTCTGCATCCTGTTCGGGCTCTCGATGGACTACGAGGTGCTCCTGCTCGCGCGGGTGAAGGAGGAGTGGGAGCGCACCGGGGACAACACCCGCGCCGTTGCTGTGAGCCTGGAGCGCACCGGGCGGCTGATCACGGGCGCGGCGGCGATTATGGCCGTGGTATTCTTCAGTTTCGCGCTCGCCGAGACGGTCGTGATAAAGGCCATCGGGCTCGGCATGGCGATTGCCGTGGTGCTCGACGCGACCGTTGTTCGCGCGCTGCTCGTGCCCGCGTCAATGCGGCTGCTTGGCCGATGGAACTGGTGGGCACCCGCACCGCTTGCCCGCCTGTACGACAGACTGGGATTTGCCGAGAAGAGCGGCGACGCGCCGGAGCCACAATTGCCCGCGGCTTAGCGTTGACCGGCCGAGGGACTCCCCGGCCAACGGGTGATACGAACAGCGTTATATGCTGCAAACAGCGGGTGTATGGTCGTCGCCGTGTCGTACGTGATCCGGCTGGATGATGATGCATGTCATCCCGAACGCAGTGAGGGATCCGTAGCCCATACCACGGATTCCTCGCAGGCTCGGAATGACAGATGCCTTATCCTTCAGCCGGAGACTGTGTCTCTCCGAGCGTGTGGTAACCCCGTGCCGACTGGGCGGGTCTCTCACCTTGTTCGGCGTGGTGACTGGTACTGCTCACCGAACCCCGTACCACCGCCGCGCAGGCAGTAGGAAGCCGGACCGACGCCTTCCTACGAATTGACGGAGGAGGAGTCCTGCCAAGACCGCCCGATGCTTTGCTCGATGTGCCGTGCGAGGCGCAGGTCCATCGCGGCAAGGGCTACCTCGCGCACGGCCTCGGCGGTATCCCGCTGCATGGCGCGGACCGGGGGATCATCGAACATCCCATCGATTGCGCGGAATGCCGCGAGGTCCGGGTTTGCCTTGGAGCTGTGCAGCAGGAAGCACGCGAACTCGACGGCTCGCGGGTCACGGTGCGCGCAGATGCGCTCCAGGTCCGCGGTGCGTACCTCCATCCCCTCCGTTACCTTCGTGATCTCCATCGCTTCCTGGCCCGCCCTTTCTCCTTCAGTGCGCGGCTATTATACCGCCACCCGGGCGGTCGGATGGCGTGTGCTAAACTGTGCCTATGAGACCGTTACAAGTAAAGCTCGCCGCCGGTATCGCATTGCTCGCGCTTGTCACTGGCGGCACCGCGTATTCGGAGCAGGACCGATCGACGCTAGGCACGCTCGCGGTTCTCGGCGGGCGCGCGGCTATGCGCCTCATGCCCACGCCGACCGCGACCCCCTCGCCCGTACCCACGAACAGCCCCACTCCTTCGCCCGTGCCGACGAACACGCCGACGCCCCGCCCCGATCCGACATCCACGCCGGAGCCTCGCGCGGAGGTCGAGCAGGTGCCCATGCGCTGGGTGCTGGGGCCGATGGTGCACGACTACCAGCGCATGAACAACTGCGCGCCGGTCTCGGTCCAGATGACGCTGAGCTACTTCGGTATACAGCGCGCCCAGGCGGCGGTCGCGTACGACCTGCGGCCCAGCCCGGAAGACGTGAGCGTGAACGCGGGAGAGACGGCGGCTTACATGCACAGCCAGGGACTGCACGCGTTGGTCCGGCTCGGCGGGACGCCGCAGATGCTGCGGGAGTTGCTCGCGAACAACATCCCAGTCATGGCGCCGCACCTTCTCAACGATCACGAGGACATCGGTCACTTCACGGTCGTGCGCGGATATGATCGCGCAGCCGATACGCTTATCATCAACGACTCGTATTACGGCCCCTCACGCGTCGTGTCCGTGTCGGAGTACCTGCGGCTCTGGGACCCATATGAGCGGACGTTTGTCCCCGTGTACCGTCCCGCGCAGGAGCCGATTGTTCGGGAGATCCTGGGGGCAGACTGGGATGCGCAGGTCAACGCCGAGCGGTACGTACGTCAGCAGAGGGCCGTGGTCGACGCCAGCCCGAGTGCGGAAACCTGGATGAGCCTGGGCTACGGGTTGTACGTCGCTGGCGAGTATGGCGAGGCGGTAGACGCGTACCGAACAGCCGTCCGGTATGGGCTCTCGCGCCGCACGCTGTGGTATACCGCGTGGCCCGCGGCCGCGCTTAACCAGCTCGGTCAGCACTCGGAAGCGCTCTCGTTGGCGAACTCCGCTCTCGCCGCGAACTCTGTTTCCTCCGAGATGCTTATGGAGCGCGGCAACGCGCAGGCTGGTCTGGGCAACCGAGCGCGCGCGGAGGAAGCGTGGGCGCTTGCGGACCGCTACGCACCCTATCTGTCCGCAGCCCGCGAGGCGGCCGCAGGGTCCTGACGGTTGCGCGTCGCGCAGGGACGCGTCGACCTCGACCCCGGTGATTTGGCGCGCTTTGCCGTGGTCGCCGCCTCCTTTCCCCGTCCCGAGCCGGTACCGCCCGGCAGGTGGCTCCATGAGAGTTCCGATCGTCTGTGGCTGGAGCTGGTCACGCAACTCTGTGTTATTGGTGGCCGGCGTCCGCTTGACGCCATGTGGCAGAGTGGAGAGATCACGCTGCTCGCGCTGGACCGGCTGCTCACGATAGAGCGCCGCGGAAGGGATACGGCGTACTGGTACACGCACGAGCTGCTGGCGCGCAACGGCGTGCGTTACGTGAGCGCGGGGGCGAGCACACCGTCCGTCAAGGCGCGGCAGATCGTGGATGCTGCCGTTTCGCCTCTGTTGGTGCGCGATGGTACGTTCCTGCTTCATGAGATCCTGGCACCCCATCTCTCCCAGCCACCCGACTGGAGCGAGGCGTCCCGGCAGCGCGAGCGGGCGGCGCGGCTTGCCCTGGTGCGCGTCGTCGCGGGATTCGGAATGAAAAGCGCGAGCGACTTTCTGAAACATCTTGGTGCGGCGCAGAACCTGATCGCGTTCGACTCGCGCATCAAGTCCGTGTTGCGCGACGTGTTCGGACTTTCGGAGGCGGATCAACGACGGCTTGTGGGACATACCCCGCGCTATGAGGCGCTGGAACGGCCGTTTGTTGAGGAGGCGTGCCCGCACATTGGCCTCTCACCCGCACTGCTCGATGCGCTGCTGTTCACCAACGCACGCGAGGCAAGGCGGTTTTTCGCCGCGGGAGGGCGGCGGGACCAGTAGCGGCTCGGGTCCGGGCTCTAGCTTCTCCCAGCCCACCCGGAGCGGATACGAGCACCGGTGGCGTTGTGCGTTTCCGCTCTGCCCAACCTGGGACGCACCTGTCATCTGAACAGGTCTTAGAGAGCAACACCTGACCGTTCTGGCTCTGCCGTTGACGCCCTGCCCCACCGCGCCCTATGATGAAACTTCTATAGAAGCCACGAGGGGAAAGCCATTGACTGAGAGGCCCGTGGACGTTGCGATCATTGGGGGCGGGATCGTTGGGCTGGCGACCGCTATGGAGTTGCTCATTCGCCAGCCGCAGCTATCGCTTGTCCTGCTTGAGAAAGAGTCGCAGATCGGTCAGCACCAGACGGGGCGCAATAGCGGCGTAATTCATTCCGGCATCTACTACGTCCCCGGCTCCCTGAAGGCACGTACCTGCGTGGCCGGCAAGGAGCGCCTGCTTCGCTTCTGTGACGAGCACGACATCCCGTATGACATGTGCGGGAAGGTCATCGTGGCGACGGAAGAGGAAGAGCTCCCGCGCCTGGATGCGCTGTACGAACGTGGCCAGCAGAACGGCGTTCCGGGCTTGGAGCTCATCGGCCCGGAGCGGCTCCGCGAGATGGAACCGTGCTGCGTAGGTATCAAGGCGTTGTATTCTCCCGCGACCGGTATCGTGGATTACGGCCTCGTCACGCGTAAGTACGCGGAGGAGGTCGAGCGCATGGGCGGGCGAGTCCTGACTGGCCGGGAGGTCACCGCAATCCGCGAGCGCTCTGGGGTGTACGAGCTGTCCACACCAGCCGGCGCCATCGAGTCCAAGCATATCATCAGTTGCGCCGGTCTGTATTCGGATCGTATCGCGAAGATGACGGGGTCGGCGAGCGACCCCAAGATCGTCCCGTTCCGTGGCAACTACTTCGTGCTCAAGCCAGAGAAGGCGGACATGGTCCGCGGCATGATCTACCCAGTGCCCGATCCGCGGTTCCCGTTCCTGGGTGTCCACTTTACCCGCCGTATGGACGGCGCGATTTGGCTCGGCCCGAACGCCGTGCTCGCGTTCTCGCGCCAGGGCTACGGCAAGCTCGATCTCACCCCGAAGGATCTGCTGGAGACGCTGACCTACCGGGGCTTTGGCAAGCTGGCGTGGAAGTTCTGGCGCACGGGTGTGGATGAGATGTATCGCGATTTCTCGAAGGCGGCGTTCCTCAAGGCGCTTCGGCGGTATGTGCCAACACTGCGCGCCGAGGACATGCTTCCTGGGCCGTCCGGCGTGCGGGCACAGGCGTTGAACGTGCGCGGGGAGCTCGTGGACGATTTTGTCGTGAACCACCAGGGGAACACGCTGCACGTCCGAAACGCTCCGTCACCGGCGGCGACATCCTCGCTCGCGATTGCGGACATCATCGTGGACTCGGCCGAGAAGGCATTCAGTCTCAACTAAACCTCGCTTTGAGTTGGTCTTGGGCCAATCCTGGCCTCTCCCGCATCCTGAACCAAGGGAGGAGTTATGACTGAGGCAAACAAGGAAGCCGTCCGGCGATACTTCGAGGAGATCTTCAACCGTAAAAGCCTTGCGGCATGCGACGAGATTGTGCCGGAGGATTACCTCGAGCACGCGGTCGCACCCTTCGGACAGTCTGCCCCCGGTAGGGTGAACGGTCCTGATGCGGTCCGCGAGACCGCTGAATGGTTACTGGCGCAGTTTCCCGATCTACATATGACAATAGAGGCTCTCATCACGGAGGAAGACACCGTGGCTGTACGTGTCCGCTCCGAGGGCACGAACCTCGGGACCCTCAATGGCGTGCTGCCACCCACGGGGAAGCATTTTGTGGCGTCCCAGAGCCACTGGTTCCGGGTTGACGGCGGCAACTTGGTCGAGCACTGGGCCACACGGGAGGACCTCCCCATGCTGCTGCAGCTAGGAATCGTGCAACGTCCAGGCAGGTAGCCTTCCTGGTGTATGTGGTGCACATGCCAGAGGCTCCATTGCCCGGCAGCCACCTCGCATAGGCTAGGTGCAGGAGCCCGCGAACCCTTACTGGCGGTGCCCCTGTACTATAAAGGCGTGCATCGGGATTTCCATGTAGCCCTGGACGATGTGCCCCCGGCTCGTCGTCTCCATGGCCGCCTGGACGGCATCGGCCAGCTCCCGGCGCGCCTGCACATCGAGCCCCTGGAGAGACGGGATCGCCGCGGCGGATGCCGCAACCTGGAGCGGGACGAATCGCTCCGGATCGCGGAAGCGGGCGGTGATCGAGAGCGGTCCCACCTCGACGCCTGAGAACCCAGCGGCGGTCAGTAGTGCTCGGAGCTCGTCTGGATTACCGAGTGAGAATGGGAGTTGCACTGCGGGCAGACCCAGGCGCTTGAGCATGGCCTCATTCAGGGTGGCCCAGAAGGGATGCTTGTCGAATCCTTGCCAGACAGCTATTGCCACCCGGCCGCCGCTAGCCAGGACCCGGCGCATCTCGGCGAGCGCCGCCGGCTTGTCCGGGAAGAACTGCAGCCCCTGCTGGCAGAGCACCAGTTGGAAGCTGTCGTCGGGGAATGGTAGCGCTTCCGCCGTGCCCTCCTG
>JADDPA010000014.1 GCA_016782125.1 Thermobaculum sp. | reverse complement strand
GAGCCGCCCTGCAGGAGATCGGCGAACTCGTCCGCCGCGACGCTGCCACGGGTGCGGTGAAGCTGTCCGCCGTGGACACTGTTGAGCGCTTCCAGGGCGGGGAGCGCGACGTCATCGTCGTCAGCGCGACGGAGAGCGACCCCGCGTACCTGCTCGCCGCCGCGGGGTTCCTGCTCGATCCTCGCCGCCTGACCGTCGCCCTAAGCCGCGCGAAGCGCAAGATGATCCTCGTCGCCTCCCGGAGCGTCTTCGAGCTCTTCTCCACGGACGAGGAGACGTTCGCACACTCGCAGCTCTGGAAGAACCTGCTCAACCGCACCTGCACCCAGCTCCTATGGACCGGCGCCCACGACTGGCAGGGTACGCCTGTCACCGTCACGGTCTGGGGCAACACTCCAGACGGCAACTCTCTCGCGGCGGTCGATTGGACCGAGCCCGTTGGTGCAGGCGTTCACGACCAGGCAGGCACGGGCGATCCAGACAGGGGCGCTCAATTGAACGCCCATTCGAACCCCACCAATCCCGCGGATCGAGCCAACTGACCACCTTTGTGCAGGCAGGTAGCGATTGCACAGCCGGCTTCTCAGGAGGAGGTCCCACCTGATCCAGCATGACGTAGACGGAGCAACGCTTCCCTTCGGCCAGGGCTCCCTCTCCACCAGGGACCCCGCCCGGCTCAAGGCGGTGCCCGCCGACCTCGCGGGCCGGTTCGCCCCCGCCACCCACTGCCTCTACGAGTGGACATCGTACTGGCTCGACTACCCCGGCGCGGATCAGGTCCGGATCGGTGATGATCTCGTCCGCCCGGTGAAGGGCTCCTTGTTCGAGGTCCGCTTCGAGAACCAGCTCGGCCTCTCCCAGATCCAGCCACTCGCCGGCTCGACGCCGCTCTGCCCACCGCTCGTCGTGGAGGTACTCTCTCCCAAGTTCCCGTCGCCGCTGGCTCACCTGGAGTTCTACAGCACGCTCCTTGACGACCTGCACCTCCGGGCATCGCGCCTACCGTTCACGTTCGCCGCGCCAACCACGCGCACCGCGCGCGAGTCGCTCCGCCCACCGACACCGCTATTCACGCTGCACTACTTGTGCGCCCACGCCCTGGAGATCAATGCGGCCATCACCGGCGTGCTCGCCCGGCCGCATCGCCAGTTGCACGACCATCCGTGGTTCGTCGCCCTCCACCAGGCCAGCGAGGCGGACGCGGATGTCTTGATCGGGATCCTCCAGTCCCCTGAAGAGTGGGTGCCGAACCAAACCTTGCCGCTCGCGCAAAGGCTCGGCGGTTACGCCCCGCGGCGCGTCTGGCAGCGTCAGCCCGAGGAGACGTTCGACACCCCGGAGAACCGCTTCGTGCTCTCCTTCCTCGGTGCGCTCCTGGCCGCCGCGGAGGCGCTGCCCAACGCCCCGTGGTGGCACAGTGTCCCGCAGACCCGCCAGCGCACCGTCCGCGAGCTCACCAGCGCGCTGCGGCAGCCCCGCCTCCACGCGATGTTCGCGGAGGTCAGGCAGATGCAGCGCCTGCCCGCGTCCTCGCAGGTGCTTCTGCGCCGCGAAGGCTACCGGCAGATGCTCGATCTCTGGCAGCGGTTCCACCGGTCCCGCCGCCCCGTGTTCGAGCCACTCCAGCACGCGATCGAGCTCCGCGACGTCGCCACGCTGTACGAGATGTGGGTGTTCTTCGCCCTGACCGAGCAGATCGGCGACCTGCTCAACATCGAGCAGGTCATAGATCTGCACGCCTCCGACGAGCGCGGTTTGCGCTGGCGCTCCGAGGCCCGGTACGGCACGGCAGGCACCCTGATCTATAACCGGTCCTTCCACCGACCGCACGGCTCGTACTCCGTCCCGCTGCGACCCGACTTCACGTGGATCCGCAACGGCACGGTGGACATCGTGCTCGACGCGAAGTTCCGCATGGATCAGTACGGCATCCAGGATGACTCGGAGGACACGCCACAGGCCACCGCAAAGCGCGCCGACCTGTATAAGATGCACACGTACCGCGATGCCCTGCAGGTGCGGGCGGCGGTGAGCATCTACCCTGGCACAGCGGCGATATTTTACGGTGTAGATGGCATGAGAATTGGGATTGCTCCACTGAGTCACCTAATACTGAGCACTCAGTCTGGGATTGGTGCGATACCCATGGCTCCGGTTGAGCCGTTTACGAAAGGATTACTTTCCTGTGAGTAAGAATCGTCTGTATCAGCTCGCCAAAATATTCGCCGACCAACTATTCAAGTCAGGAGCGGTCCGCGACGAGATGTTCCGGCGTGCCCGCAGACATGAAACCGCTTCCCATCTATTCACGAAGGAGCGTATCCCCACATTGACTGAGGAAGAGCTCCGAGGTTTTTTTGGTCAGCTGGAGGCAATGCAGTATTTCTTCGACTTCGATGATCTGATTGCGGGTGCAGGCATTGACGGACTGCGTTCAGCCCTATGCACGCTTATAACCAGTGCTGAGGACGGCTCCCTCGGCAACAACCTCAAGAACTCCTTTCCCATAGCGGGACAAGGCGCCGGTCCGGGCCTAATCTCGCAGATCATCAACGCCCGCTTCCCGCAGAAATACTGGGTTTACAGTCGAGAGACGACGCCTAAGCAGTTGAGGCACTTAGGGTTCGAAATACCAGAGCATCAAAGCTCAAACTCTTACACTGCAGCTGGGACATACATGCAGCAAATTCTCGAGAGCATTATGTCGGCGGGTGCCGTCAGCGCCGACTACCTGATAGTCGACCAGTTCCTGTGGTGGGCATATTGGGGGCAACGTTCAGAACCACAAGCATGGTTGTTCTCCGCTGGTGCCGAACACTACCGGAATGTAGCTCAGTTGGGCATGGCACGTCCGGGCCAGGACAGCGGCGATGCCATTCGGTGGGCTGCTGCTGCTCCCCGCCATAGGAAGGAGCCTCATGCGGGCGACATCGCAGTACTGTGGCAGAGTGGCCAGTCTCGAGGAATTGTCGCTGCCGGACTCATAACCACCGAGCCTGATGATGGACGCGTTGCACTCCGGTACACGCACGTTCCCAGTTCAATCATCGAGAGCACGGAGCTTAGTACAAATCCTATCTTGGACTCCTTGGAAATATTAACAACCCCCCATCCGCCCAGTTATCCACTTACAACCGAACAGTGGAAGGAAATCGAGAAGCTCCTGGTCGCTAGTCCGCCTCGTCCACCATTTCATCTTCATGGAGTCATAGCGGCTTCGTTATCATCCCAAGGTCTCCACTTCACCCCCTTGCAGATCGCCACCTACTACACCGCCCTGCAGACCAAGGGCTTCGCGATCCTCAGCGGCATCAGCGGTACGGGCAAGACAAAGCTCGCGCAGCACTTCGCTGAGTTGTTGCCGCAGCCAGCCAGTCCTGAGCCGGCTGTGCGTGATAGCATCGCTACGTTTACCGTTGGGCTGTCCATGCTCAAGTGGAATCAGTTCGTTATCCCTCAGAGTATGACTCGATTGTTCAATCCCCTGCCGCCTAATAAGAAGTATCAAGTGAAGGTGCATTTTGAGGGCGGAGCTGCGCTTTGCACCGTTTCTCAGTTCGCCGGTGATGGGTACCCAGGTATGAAGTTCATCCTCTCTGGCCCCGTTCGGGAGTGGTTTCACGAGACCCTGGCCTTGGGAGATCCATTCACGTTGGATCCTCAACTCGATGATGAGCAGAACCTCACAGGGTTTCATATATCTAAAGGAAGCGAACATCCAGAGGAGTTCCAACAAGGCGATAATCATGGCAGCAACCTGCTCTTCGTGCCCGTGCGCCCGGACTGGCGCGATAGCAAGAGCCTGCTCGGCTACTACAACCCGCTCACCAGCACCTACGAGTGGACCGACTTCCTCCGCTTCCTGCAACGGGCGGAGCGCAGCTACAAAGATGGCGACGGCTTCGCCTGGTTCGTAATCCTCGACGAGATGAACCTCGCCCACGTCGAGTACTACTTCGCCGACCTGCTCAGTGTGCTGGAGTCCGGCCGGTATGAGGACGGGGAGATGGCGGGCTTATCCCGGGAGCCTCTACGCTTCAGCTTCCCCGAGGATGCCGAGGGTGACCTGCCGCCCAGGGAGCTGCGCCTGCCGCCGAACCTGTACGTCGTCGGCACCGTGAACGTGGACGAGACCACGCACGCCTTCAGTCCGAAGGTCCTCGACCGCGCGTTCACCCTGGAGTTTACCGATGTAGACTTCGCCGCCTATCCACCCCAGCTCAACGGCGACGCAACGGCCCATGACGCCGACACCGCCCGGCAACTCCTGACCGCCTTCACCCAGGACGGCACTTTCGAGCGGGTGGACAAGGGGACGATAGCCGCGTTCGTTGCCGACCAACCCGAGGTCCGCGACCGCCTCCAGAGCCTGAACAATCTCCTGAAGTCGCACGATATGCACTTCGGCTACCGTGTGTTCGATGAGATCGTCACCTTCCTCAGCGCCGCCGAGCAGAACGAGATGTTCGCACACGAAGAGGGCGACGACCCTGCGCTCGACGCCGCCGTGCTGATGAAGGTGCTACCCAAGTTCCACGGCTCGCGCGGGAAGCTGGAAGCACCGCTCCGCGCCGTCCTCGCCTGGTGCCTCAATCCTGAGATACCCGACCGCGTGCGGATCGACGGCGCCCTCGCCAACGTTGAGGACACGGACCACGCCACGGCAAGCCTCCAGAACCTGCCATTCTCGCACCCCAGGACAGCAACCAGGACGATCCGGATGCTGCGTGCCCTTTACACCGACGGCTTCGCCGCCTTCGGTTAGGGTAATCACGCGCAATTGTAGGGGCAGGTCTCCGTGCCTGCCCCCATCCCGCCACACCTGTTGGGCACTTATCACGCTCGGCGTACAGTCCAACCGTCTTGCGTTCGCCATGCGGTACCCGCCACCAACCCACATGGTTAGAGTTTGGTTAGAAAACACCGAACAAACGCCGAGTTGCCGCGCATCATATCGAAAAGTGGCGGGTACTTAATAGAGGGGTAAAGCGCGGGCCTACACCGCGACTGCGGACCGGCTGCGTCGCACCCCCTCCGGCATCGCGTCGCCGTGCGCGTCCAGGAGCTCCTCCGTCATCACCCGCATCTCTTCAAGCGAGAGCACCGTCGGCGCGAGGCGGTCCAGCGCAACGGCGTGGTGCACGTAGTCCCGGTTGCCCTCCAGCGCGGCCCGCACCACCAACTCCTGCACGGACACGTGCGGCAGACACGTCGCGGCGAGCTGCGGCGGCAGTGCACCCACGTGACAGGGGCGGAGGCCGCTCTTGTCGACGACCACCGGCACCTCGACACAGCAGTTCTCCGGGAGGTTCGTCACCAAGCCGGTGTTGCGCACGTTCCCCCAGATCAGCCGCTGGTCGCCCGTGACCTGCGAGTGGATAATCAGAGAGCCGTACTCGACGCTGCGCTTCATCGGGAACGACTCACCCGCAAGCAGCCGCCTCCGGGTCTCCGCGTACTTCTCCAGGTTGTCCTCGCTGCGGCGGATGTACTCGTCCACCGGCACGTCGTGCTGCTCGATCAGGTCATCGCGGCGCAGGAAGTACGGCGTGTACTCCGCGTTGTGCTCGCTCGACTCGGTCACAAAGTACCCGAGCGTGCGCATCAACTCGAAGCGCACCTTGTCCTTGGCGTAGATCTCCGGGTTCTCCATCGCCTCGAACAGCCGGGGATACATGTCCTCCCCATCCACCTCCAGGCGGGTCATCCACGCGATGTGGTTGATCCCGAAGCACTCGTATATCAACTTCTCAAGCGGCACACCGATGTAGCTCGCGATCTCGCGCGCGGTGAACTGCACGCTGTGGCAGAGACCGACACTCCGGACCTCTGGGTGCGACTCGTACGTCGCCCACATCAGCATGCTCATCGGGTTCGTGTAGTTCAGCAGCAGCGCCTCGGGACACACTTCGCGCATGTCGCTCGCGAGCTCCTGCATGAACGGGATCGTCCGCAGCCCGCGGAAGATGCCGCCGACGCTGAGAGTGTCCGCTATGGTCTGCTTCAGACCGTACTTGCGTGGGATCTCGAAGTCGAGCAGCGTCGACTCGTGCATGCCGATCTGTACGGCGTTGATCACGAAGTCCGCGCCCTCCAGCGCAGCCCGTCGGTCCAAGTGCTCCTCAACCTGCGCACCGGCGTCGAGCTGTTTCGAGGTCCACCGGGCCATCATCCCCGCGGTCTCCAGTCGCTCCGGGCCGATGTCGTGCAGCGCGATCGTCGCGCCGTGCAGCTCGGGGAACGAGAGGATATCCGTCAGCAGGTTCTTCGTGAATACCACACTGCCGGCGCCAACAAACGCGATCCTGGTCACTGTGCAAGCTCCTTTGATATGACTGGAAAGGTCCCGCGCGGAACTATAGCCCGGGACGGGGAAGACGAACGTTGTGGCCCCGAACACGCACCATACGTGCCATCATCGGGACGGCCAGGCGTAGGGGCGTTCAGTTGAACGCCCACCCGTTCGCACGGTGGCGGACCACCACCCCCTTGACGCCAGGTTCACCACCGGGCTAAAGTCCGGTCTGGGTACAGACATTGTATACAACGGCTGTACCCCTTCACGTCACCGACAGGTAATTGCGGTAATGATCCATCCCAGGGGGAGACCTGTGAGCTTCTACGGCAACTTCGGCAGCAGCCTGCGCGACCTTCCCCGCCTCCGCTCCAGTCGCAGGAGACGCGCATCAAGCGGGGATCAGACCGGCGGAAACGACGACCGGCTGACCATCGCACCCGGCGAGACGGCCACCCTCGCCGACATCAGAGGTGCCGGCAACATCAACCATATCTGGGTCACGATCGCACCCGAGGGCAGCGCCGAACCGGATTATCTGCGCCGGCTGGTGCTCCGTATGTACTGGGACGGTGAGCCGGAGCCGAGCGTGCTCGTGCCGATCGGCGATTTCTTCGGCATCGGACACGGCCGCACCGTAAACTTCGTCTCCGCCCCGCTGCAGATGAGTCCACAGGACGGCAAAGGGTTCAACTGCATCTTCCAGATGCCGTTCGCTTCGGGGGCGCGCATCGAGGTTGCGAGCGAGCTCGAGCGGGAAAACGTCCACTTCTACTACTACGTGGACTACGAGCAGTTCGACACGCTCGAGGACGGCCTCGGCCGCTTCCACGCGCAGTGGCGGCGCGAGAACCCGACCGATGGCGTGCCCGACCATGGGCAGAGTAACGAGGAGTACTTGGGGCAGGGAGAGAACATCGGCGGGGAGGGCAACTACACGATCCTCGAAGCCGAAGGTCGCGGCCACTACGTCGGCTGCGTATTGAACGTTCAGAACCTGCGCGATTCTCCGGAATGGAACTGGTACGGCGAGGGCGACGACATGATCTTCATCGACGGCGAACGCTGGCCGCCCTCACTACACGGCACCGGGACCGAGGACTACTTCAACACCGCCTGGGCGCCGACCCAGGAGTACCACGCGCCGTACCACGGCGTCACGCTGCCAGGCGGCGAGAACTGGGCTGAGCCGGTCTCCCTATACCGATTCCATATCGAGGATCCCGTGACCTTCGAGCGCTCCGTCCGGGTGACGATCGAGCACGGCCACGCGAACAAGCGCAGCGACGACATCTCGTCGACGGCGTACTGGTATCAGACCGAGCCGCACCGGTCCTTCGACCTGCTCCCCGCGCCGGAACGCGCTCCCCAGCGGAAGTAATCCCCGGCTCTAGGGCTTCGTAACCTTCTTCTTGTCGCGTGACGTGTCGGCTGCATCCTTCGCCGGCTTCGCTTTCTTGGGCGGCACCGGCGCGTATGAGTAAACCTTCTGCAGGTCGTAACCCTTGTCCGTGTAGTAGGCGAGCGTCTTGTACGTCGTGCCGTCCCACGGGTCGTAGATGCGATACCCGTTCGGTGACTGCCCGTCGCCGCCGACGACGAGCACCCAGTGCGTGAGCGTCGCGGACTCGATCGTGAAGGCGTCGGCCAGCCACACGAGCGCGGGCCAGCCCTTGCTCAGGGACAGGTCGAGGGCGTACCAGTCGAAGCGCCACTGCTGATGCGAGACGTCGAGTTTGTAGTCGCTCACGTATTCGGCGTAACCCCACTCGAAGTTCGCCGCGTGCCGGTGCATCTGCTTATTGAGCGTCTTGGGATCGGTCTTCAGCCCGTGCGCGTTGAAGGACATACTCACGGAGGTCAGCACACACCCGTAGCTGCCCAGCGAGTTCGGCTGAGGCTTCATGAAGTCGTAGCGCCACCGCGGGTCATTCTGCGACTGAATAGGTATCTCGTTCTTTGTCTTGACGACCGGGATCTTCGCGACTGGTGGGGTGATCTCCTTCTGCTCGGAAGTAAGTTCCCCGGTCTGCCCATTCACGGTCCATATCGTACCCGTACGGTAGTCCTTGTACTGTATGTCTCCGTACTTGGTCCACGCCAACGGCTCGCGGACCGTCCCATAGAACAGGTCGGCATGCAACGAAGGGTGCGCGAGCAGCATGCGATTATCCGTGCCGTCCGCGTTGATGACCCATAGCTCCAGCCCCGGCTTCTTCCCCGGCGACGCGGAGCGGACGTACGCAATGCGCTCGCTATCGGGCGACCACACCGGCGCGGCAACCCACATCTCCCACGGCAGATCCAGCAGCAGGCGCCGATTTGAGCCGTCCACGTCGACGAGGTACATCTTCATGCGGTCCGTGCGCGACTGCACCGCCTTGGCGTAGGTGACGGTCCCATTGTCCGGTGAGAGGGTCGCGTACTTCTCGAACATGCCAGGAACCCAACGCGCGTCCTCAGTTGCCACCACATGGCGCCTGCCATCGGCCTTCGCGTAAATATACGTGACCAGGCCCTCGATGTTCAGTTGAAGGTTGTACTTGGGTCCCGGCTCGGGGATCGTCAATGCCTCCCGTGGCGGGGTCTGTGGCTTCGGCTGATTCGGGGGAGCTTGCGGCTTCGTCTGGGGCTTGCTGACCGCGGGGGCGGGCCTCCCCGCCGGGGCCGCAGGCTTGGCCGTATCGTCCTGCCGCACTTCCGCGACGGGGACTGGCTGTTCTCGCTCGCTAGGTGCGGGCTCAAGAGTCTTGTCGGTCTGGTCTGAAGCAGTCACCGAATCGTCCGCGGTCGGAACGACCACCGCGCGCTCACCTGCAGCAGCAGTCGGTGCCGGGCGGGACGCCTGGGTCGTATCGTGGACGGTTGTCTTGATGGGCGAGCCACATGCGGTAACTAATAGGGCGAGAAGTATGAGAACGTGCAAAAGACTCTTGCATGCACGGGTCAGACTATTCAGATGCATGGTCCCCCAGTTAGCCTGTCATTACGACAGGCTGTTGCCGTCTGCCGAAATCCGGCACACGGCAACAAGTATACCACGCAAAACTGCCTATCCCAAACGGACGCTAGCCCATTCCATAGAAACAGCGTTCAGGATTTGGTCCGATCGGATCGACCGAGCGGGAGATCCTCGATACAGCGCTGGAGGTCCGCCGCGTGTTTCCGGGCACGTGTGGTGAGCTCTCGGGTCCGCGTACCGCCGCGGTGCTCCAGGTCTCGCTGCAGGAGCGACAGGCTACCGGTGACGAGCTGGACGCTGTTGCGGAGGTCGTGCGCTACGGTCCGCACATCATCGTGATAATGCCCAAGTACCCGCTCCAGCAGGCCCAGTGTTTGGGTCACTTCTCCGGGGATAGCGCCATTGCCGGCGCGGCTGGACACGCTGAGTGCAGAGTGCATCCGAACGACCGACGCGGGAGCGAGCCCATCGGCATGGCAGGCGCGCGCGATGGCGAGCACCAAACCATCGTCCGGCTCGCAGCCGATCGCTGCCATGCGAAGCGCATCCGCATAGAGACGGTATGTTTCCTCAGTAGGCATCATCGAGCGCAACTCTCCACAAAATGTGCCCGCTTATGTTAGCACCAACGGGGACCGACGTAAATAGACCACGGTCCATCAGCCGGTACCGGGGGGCTACTGAGCCAAAGCTGAATGCAACATTCCAATCTGTGCATTGGTAGGCTAGACGGATTACCGGAGCGCCGTCTTGCACTGCGCGAGCACGGCGCTTAGCGGCAGGAATGAGCTACCTGCGTCCGAATCCATACCCTGCCTAACGCCCGGCGTGGCTTACTGGTATGGCGCCGACTCCACGCGGATGCGGTGATTGCGCTCTGTGCCTATAATGGATTGAGGCTGAACTATTACAACGCCCGCGGAACGGGCCAGCAAGGAGAACGAGCTTGCAATCGACGAATCCGAATATATCTGCGCCGCAGCAGAGCCGTCGCAACCGTGGTTGCATGTGGGCCGCCGGCATCGGTGCTGTGCTTGGCGTGCTCGCGCTCGTGGCTCTGGTGCTACTCGTCGTGGCTGTGGCTGGCACCTCGTCGAGTGCCGCGGGCAGCGTGCAGTGGGACGAGCAGCACATCGACGGGTCAGGCTCGGATAAGGTAGCCGTGCTGCCGGTGTCCGGCGTTATCGGCGCATCGGGCGGCGGACTGCTCAGCTCCGAGGGTGCGACTCCAGGGAACCTGAACAGCCAGCTCAAGCAGGCCGCGGACGATGATGCGGTCAAGGCAATCATCCTTGAGGTGAACTCGCCCGGGGGCGGCGTCGTGGCAAGTGACGAGATGTACCGCGACATCCTCGACTTCAAGAAGGAAAGCGGCAAGCCGGTCGTCGTCTCCATGGGCGACACGGCCGCATCCGGTGGTTATTACATCTCCATGGCGGCGGACCATGTCGTCGCCAATCCCGCCACGCTCACAGGCTCGCTCGGCGTTATCCTGAGCTTTCTGAACTACGAGGAGGCGGCAAACAAGCTGGGCCTCGAGCAAGTCGTCATCAAGAGTGGGGAGTACAAGGACATCGGCTCCCCGACGCGCGACCTGACGGCGGAAGAGCGGCAGATCCTCCAGGAACTCATTAACGAGACGTACGACCAGTTCGTAGGGGTGATCGTTGCCGGCCGCAAGCTCCCCGAGGCGCGAGTGCGCGAACTCGCGGATGGGCGGATCTACTCCGGGCAAACCGCCCAGGAACTGAAGCTCGTGGACTCGCTGGGTGACCTTGACGATGCCGCAGCGCAGGCAAGGCGGCTGGCGCAGATCGAGGGCGCGACCATCGTGCGCTACCAGCAGAGCCCCGGCGTGTTCGACCTGCTTATGGCACGGGTGCAGCCGAGGAAGCCGGAAACTCTGGCTGTCCTCGAGGCGGCGGGCCTTGACCCGACGCCCCGGCTACAGTACCTGTACCGCCCGTAGGCTCGCGTTGAGAGTTGGGCGTGCCCTACTTCCCGACCGGACGCGGCGGTCGAGCATGGTACTCGGATGAGAGCAGAACCGAGCGAGCGTCTCGATCCCCGCGCGAAGCGGCTATGGCGGCTGGAGGGCCTGATCACGTCCGTCTTCCTGCTCATTCCCACGCTCGGGGCGTTCCTCCTGCTCGACCGTGTGGTAGACGCAGCGGCACTCGTGGGCGCCTTGCCGTGGCTCGCGTGGGCGCTGCTGGTGGTCTTGATTACTGTTATCTCGCCCGATCTTCGTTGGCGCCGGTGGCGATACGAGATTACCGACCGCGAGGTGGATCTGCAGCGTGGTCTGTTGTATGTGACGAGAACGCTGGTGCCCCTCGCGCGCGTCCAGCACGTGGACACCCAGCAGGGACCGCTCGAACGCTCGCAGGGGCTCTCGACCGTAGTCTTCTACACGGCAGCGGGACCAAACAGAATCCCCGCACTCGCCACCCCGCGAGCCGACGAGGTTCGCGACCGCATTGCCGCGCTGACTGGGACGCAGGATGAGCTCTAGTCCCCAGCGCCTTCATCCCGCCATCCTCGTCATTAAGGTGCTCACGAGCTTCCGGCGCTGGTTCGGGATCACGTCCGTGCCGTGGCTCTTTGTGCTGTTTCGCGATGGCATCAGTTCGTCGCGGGTACTGCTGCTGCTGGCGGTGGTCGCGATAAGTATCGTCGCCTCCGGCGTGTGGGCGGTGCTCTCATGGCGCGCGACCGTGTACTTCGTGCGAGGAAACGCATTTCACTTCAGGCAGGGCGTGATCGGGAAGAACGAACGGACCGTGCCGCTCGACCACATACAGTCCGTAGACACCGTGCAAGGTCCGGTGCAGCGGCTCTTCGGGATCGTCGAGGTGCGGGTCGAGACCGCAGGCGGCGGTGGTACGGAGGCCGACGTATCGCTCGCCGCGGTGGCACGGCCGGCGGCCCAACAGTTGCAGCAAGCGCTTGCGCCGCGGCGCCCATCGGTGGCCGCGATAGACGCCGTCGAACCTGACGCTCCCGCTCCCCTACTCGTGCGACGGCTGAGCACGGGCCGACTGCTGCTTGCGGGGGCTACTTCCGGGCAGATCGGCGTGGCGCTGCCGATCATCTTCACCATCTCCCAACTGTTCGACGATGTCCTGACGCCGGATTTCGTGCTGGCGTACGCCCAGGACTGGCTGCCAGGCTCCTTCGCAGGGATTGTCGTCATCGCGGCGGGAGTACTGCTGCTGGCGTGGCTCGTGGCCGTTGGCGGGACGGTGCTGGCATACGCCGGGTTCAGCCTGTCGCGTGATGGCGACAGCCTTCGGATCACACGCGGGCTGCTGGAACGGCGCGAGGTGACGATTCCGATCAACCGCATCCAGGCGATACAGGTCGTGGAGAACGTGCTGCGCCAGCCGCTTGGCCTCGTGCTCGTGAAGATGGAGAGCGCAGGGTACGGGGCCGATGCCGGCGTGTCGACGACGCTCTTTCCCCTGCTCCGCCGTACTGAGGTCGAGGACTTCCTGCAAGCCACGGCACCAGAGTTCGCGGTCTGGCCTGTTCTGCAGCGGCTCCCCCAGCGTGCGCGACGGCGGTACGTACTCCGCTCGGCGTTTCCCTTCCTGTTCATCGCGTTGCCGGCGTCCGCGCTACTGGCGTGGCAAGACCGCCCGGTGCTGGCACCGCTGCCGCTCATCATGGCCGCCCTCGCGGCGGCATACGGTGTACTGCGTTTTCGCGGCGTCGGCTGGGCACTGAGCACAGGGCGACTCGTGATCTCCCATCGCACCTTATCGCACGTCATCGTGATCGCCCCGCAGCGACGCCTCCAGTCTCGCAGCCTGTTGCAGAGTCCCTTTCAGCGGCGCGCACGGCTTGCCACACTAATCGTTCGGGTCGGACGTGGCTCCGCCTTTGAGATCACCGACCTCGACGCCACCGTCGCCGGGGAGGTCCTCTATCGGCTCGGTCCGGCTGGCGTGCAGGCAACGCCATAGCCCGTACCAATCCTCGCATCGAACCGGCACCGAACACTGCGGGCACATTGGTCAGTGGTCGAGCCGACGTTGGGCTCGGTTGTTGCGGTGGTGCTGTCGGAGGTGCACCATGAGTTACGCGGAAACCAATATGGGCGAGACCGCACAGGAGATCAAGCAGTACATCTACGACTCGACCATCTTCGAGACCGACCCACCAGCTCTCAAGGGCGACGCCACCTGGTGGGCCGGACAACTCGGCATAGATGCCGAGCAGATACGAGATGGGCTCGAAGAGCTCGTCGCGGCCAACACACTCGTCAAGGACGGCGAAGGTGCCGATGCCACTTACATCTACGTGCCTATGACGGTGGTTAGCCCCGAGCTTCAGGGCGACCGTGAGCCGGAAGGTTAGACCGAATCTGTTTCGCGAACACCACAGCGGTGGGCGTGTCACTGATTTCGAGCGAATCTCGGTCGATCCAGCACTTTGTGAGGAGGCAAGGACGATGACGCAGCCAAAGATGCGGGTGTCGGCGACGGTACTTGGAACGCCGGACCCGCAGGCGCTGGGTGCCTTTTACGCGCGGCTGCTCGGGTGGACCGTAGTGAAAAACGAGCCCACGTGGGTGATGGTACGTCCGCCGGCGGGCGGGACCGGGCTCTCATTCCAGCATGAGCCGGGCTACGTCCCGCCAGTCTGGCCCACAGCGCCCGGTGAGCAGCAGATGATGTTGCATCTCGACATCGCCGTGGATGATCTCAACGACGCCGTCGCCTGGGCGGTTGATGCAGGGGCGACCTTCGCAGAGTATCAGCCACAGGACGATGTTCGCGTGATGCTCGACCCGGCCGGGCACCCGTTCTGTCTCTTCCCTGGGTAGGTTCGGTTTCACCATTCGCTGAACCGGCAAGACAGCCAATCCGGCGTTCGCGATCTGCGCTGCCCGCTGTCTGTTGTCCAAGCGGACGATTATTTGGCGAGAAGAGCAAGGTCGCCTGATCGAACCGGCTCGCCTCGGATTCTGCTGCGCGTCGTCGGCAAAAGTGGCGGCTTGTATATGGGGCGGTTCAGGGCACGAGAGTATAGCCGTGCAGTCAGGCGAGCTGTTGACATTCCGGCCGTACGCTCCCTATAATCCCGGTGTTAGGGGCGTAGCATAACGGCAATGCAACCGTCTCCAAAGCGGTCGATTGGGGGTTCGAATCCCTCCGCCCCTGCCCCTCTGCCGTCGACACCACTACTACCCCAGAGCCACCGTGTGGCTCCCCTGTATCTAGTGACGTTATCGAACACACCAAGTTCGCTACGGCTGGACCACTTAGTAGGACATGGGTGAATGCTTCAGGTTAGTCATCCTGGATGGAGTGCGGGATCCGTACCCCTTGCCAACGGGTTCCTCGCTGCGCTGGGAATGACAAACTGCCAGGCTTCTGCCGGTTCCCGTGTTAGTTAGAGCAGTACTCCACCATCGAGGACGCGCTACGCACGCCACTCGCCATCATGATGCAGAAGCTGTCAGACGTGACCGGTCCCGATCCGGGTGCCGCGACTGTCAGGCTGGGGTAACGTCAACTGGCTGGACGTTAGTGTCCGGATCAACTCTTCGAGTGGCGCCGCGTGGGAGACCAGCGCGAGGGCAGACACTGAGCCGTGCGAGAGGGTTGCTCGGAGCATACGCAACGCCATCTCCGTCCGCTTCTCGCCAGGTTGCACTTCCCCGATATCATCGACTAGCACCAGATCAAGGTTGAGTCTCGCGCAGATAGGATCGGCCGTCATTACGCAGCGGCGCATCGGCGAGCTGATCACGCGCTGGATGCCGCAGTGTTGCACCACATTCGCTGCCGCGGAGGCTTCTGCCATGCCTTCTTCCGAAAGTGGTGGTCCAGGCAGGACGTTGTACGGCGTCAATGAGATGTAGTTAGCCACTGCATGGCGAACCAGGTAGATGATCATGGGGTCCCTTTGTGCGGGTTTCCGAACGACGCCTGCCGGCCTTCGCTGCAACCAATCTCCCAGACTTTAGCCACGGTCGCGCAGGGCATAGATCACCGAATCTGACTCGCTACAGGCGCGACTGAACGTTACGTCCAGCGTATCAGCGCGTGGCGTATCAAACATCCCCCAGACGGTGAGCTTAAGGGCCACCCGTTCGACGAGGAATAGACGTCGCGGTAGTCACGCGCAGTTCGGTTGGGGCACATTACGCTTTGGACAGACGCGCGGAGAGCGGAGCCGATTGAACGACTCCGCTCCTGGTGACGCAGGTCTTCTGAGGAAGCCAATGCAGTTCCGCCGATGCGAACCGGCCAGACTCAGGCCCTGCTGGTCTCCGTCGGTGTTTCTACTGCCTCATCCTCACCGACCGCTTCCGTGCCCTCGGTCTGGCCCGACTCCGCCGCGGCGGTGTCCCCCCGCGCCTCCCACTGGGTGTGGAAGACACCCTCACGATCGGTGCGGTGGTACGTGTGGGCACCGAAGAGGTCGCGCAGGCCCTGGACGAGGTTCGCCGGTAGTTGCTCGGAGCGGTAGGAGTCGAAATAATCGAGGCTCGCGCTCATCGCCGGCGCCGGAACGCCGATCTCGCGTGCCACGCCGACCACGTACCGCCAGTCCGCCTGGGAAGCGTTGATCGTCTCCGCGAACTGCGGGTCCAGCAGCAAGTTCAGCGGCCGGTCCGACGCATCGCGCTTGAACGCCTGCTGAATCGTGTCCAGCAGCTTGGCCCGGATAATACAGCCGCCCTTCCAGATGCGGGCGAGTTCATCCAGCTTCAACTCGAACCCGTAGGTGTCGGATGCCACGCGCAATAGCGCCATCCCCTGCGCGTAGGAGCTAACCTTCGACACGTACAACGCGTTCTCAAGCGCGTTGAGCAGCCGCTCCTTGTCATACGTGTTCCCGTTGGTGTCACGCTTCGGGCCGTGGAGCACCTTCGAGGCGACAATCCGCTCCTGCTTCAACGCCGAGATACCACGGGACCACACCGCGGCGTCGATTGTCGGGATCGGGATGCCAAGTTCGATGGCGTTCTGCGAGGTCCAGCGTCCGGTCCCTTTCTGCTCCGCCTCGTCCACGATAAGGTCCACGAGCGACTGACTGGTCTCCGGATCCTGATAACCGAGCACGGTTGCGGCGATCTCGATCAGGAAAGAGTCGAGCTTGCCGGTGTTCCATCGCGCGAATATCTCGCTCATCTCCGGTGCGGACAGGCCGAGCGCCTGCTTCATGATGTTGTACGTCTCGGCGATGAGCTGAATATCGCCGTACTCGATGCCGTTGTGTACCATCTTGACGTAGTGGCCCGCGCCGCCGGGACCGATGTAAGTCACGCATGGGCCGTCATCGACCTGAGCCGCGATCTGCGTCATCGCCGGCTCGATCAGCTCATATGCCTCGCGCGGACCGCCCGGCATCAGGCTCGGCCCGATTCGCGCGCCCTCCTCGCCGCCGCTCACGCCCATGCCAATGAAGTGCAGCCCGCTGCCCTCGAACTCCCGGTCGCGGCGAACGGTGTCTTGGAAGAAGGAGTTCCCCCCGTCGATGATGACGTCACCTTCTTCTAGGAGCGGGCGCAACTCCGCGATAACCGCGTCGACCGCGGGCCCGGCCTTGACTAGGATGATGATCCGCCTCGGCCGTTGAATACTCGCCACCAACTCCTGCATCGTGTCCGCGCCAGTGATGGGCTTGCCCTTCGCCTCACCTGCGAGGAACTCGTGCGTTACTGCTGTTGTGCGGTTGTACACCGCGATGGGAAAGCCGTGGTCCGCGATATTGAGGGCGAGATTG
This sequence comes from Thermobaculum sp., assembly GCA_016782125.1. GTDB lineage: Bacteria > Chloroflexota > Chloroflexia > Thermobaculales > Thermobaculaceae > JACDAU01. The sequence goes on along the minus strand of JADDPA010000014.1, from coordinate 6,740 downwards.
GCACCCATCACCGCAAGCCCCGCGAGTCCATAGTTCGTCTCCGCCACTGCCAGCCTCCTTCTGATTCCAACGTCTTGCGGCAACGCCACACCCGCTTCCCCGGCCCAGCAGCGCGCAGAAACGTCACGGATCGTGCGTCCGAACTTCCCGCATCTTCTGTGCCCTGCCGATGATCGTTGACGCCCCGTGCGGATGTGGTATCGTTAGCCCTCCAAACAGACGGATTCCTTCCCGGAGGTTTGCTTTGAATCACAACGTTCGGATCGGCGTCGTCGGCTGCGGCAACGTGGCGATGGGCTCGTACCTGCCGTCTGTCCGCCAGTTGCAGGCGCAAGGCATGCGGGTTCAAATCACTGCAGCATGCGATGTTGACGAGTCGCGACGCGACGCAGTGCGCCAGCGATTCGGGATCGAGACCTTCAGCACGCGCTACGAAGACATTATCCAATCGCCGGAGGTCGACGTGGTGCTGGTGCTCACCTCCATGCCCCAACACGGCACCATCACCCACGCGGCGCTCGAGGCCGGTAAGCACGTCATGGTCGAGAAGCCGATGGCGATGACGCTCGAAGAAGCCGCCCAGATTGTCGAGCTGGCCCGGCACAGTCCGGGTTACCTGCTGTGCGCGCCGCACGTTGTCCTAAGCGAGACGTACCAGGCGATGTGGCGGCGGGTCCACAATGGCGAGATCGGGAAGGTGCTTTCGGCGCGGGGACTGTATGGCTGGTCTGGACCGAACTGGGGCGCCTGGTACTACCAGCCGGGCGGCGGCTCCCTCTTCGATCTGGGCGTCTATAACATTACCACGCTCACAGGGCTGCTCGGACCGGTGCAGCGCGTGATGGCGATGAGCGGTATTGCCATTCCGGAGCGCGTCGTCAACGGGGAACGCGTGCCGGTACGAACAGACGACAACTTCCAACTGTTGCTGGACTTCGGCGAATCCGTGTTCGCGGTGGTGAGCACCGGCTTCACGATGCAGCGCTACCGATGCGCCGGTATCGAGCTGTATGGTAGCGAGGGGACAATCCAGCTCATCGGGGAGGACTGGGATCCGAAAGGCTACGAGCTGTGGCGCAACGACGCAGGATGCTGGCAGGTGTACGAATCAGCCGGCCGCTGGCGATGGACGGACGGGCTACGCCACCTCATCGAATGCGTGCAGACCGACACCCCGCCGATCATCACGCCGGAGCACGCGTACCACGTGCTCGAAATCATGCTCAAGTCGCTGGAGTCCGGACAGGATGGTATGGCCAAGCCTATCGAGAGCTCGTTCGTGTCGCCGACGTTCGGAGAGCGGACCCAGACTGAGGCCGCGCACCTCATCCATGACCCCGGCCGCACATGAGCGGTACACCGGTCGCCGGTGGTCAGTCTCATGACGCGCCTGCCCCGTACGCGATTGGGATCGACGTTGGGGGCACGAAGATCGCCGCTGGGATCGTCGACCTGGACACGGGCAACATGCTCCACCGAAGAGTTATCCCGACGGTTGCCAGCCGAGGCGGCGAGGTGGTGCTGGAGGACGCACTCCACCTGGCGGACGCGCTGGTTTCAGAGGCTCGGTCGCTCGGTATAGACCCCGCCGCCGTGGGAGTTGGCGTCGCGGAGCTCGTTGACGCGGCAGGGGAGATCCAGAGCGCGCACGCGCCTGGCTGGCGAGGGCTGCCGGTCCGTGAGCGGCGCTTCTCACAGATTCTGCCTGCAGTCGTAGAGTCCGACGTGCGGGCCGCCGCGCTCGCTGAGGCCCGATTCGGGGCCGGTCGCGGGTGCGCGCTGTTCGCCTATGTCACGATCGGGACGGGAATTAGCTCATGTCTGGTGCGGGATGGCCGCCCGGAATCCGGCACGCGCGGCAACGGACTCGTCCTCGGCACGATGCCACTGTCTACCACCTGCACGCAGTGCGGCGTGGCGCTTCGCCCGGTGTTGGAGGAGATCGCCGCCGGCCCGGCTCTTGTCACTCGCTTCCATGCCGCAGGTGGCGAGGCGCAGCGAGGGGAGGACGTGCTGCAGGCCGCCGCGCATGGTGAACTGCGTGCCAAGCTCGTCGTTCGTGAAGCGGCCCACGCGCTGGGCAGCAGCGTGGCTTTCCTGGTGAATGTCACGGACCCAGAAACCGTGGTTGTCGGTGGGGGGCTGGGCAGCGCCGAGGGCTTACTCTGGGAGACCTTCGTACCCGCCTGCCGGGCGCACATTTACGCCGACGCCACGCGATCGCTCCCGATACTGCGGGCCGCACTCGGTGCCGACGCGGGGCTTATCGGGGCCGCAGCGACAGCCATCCGCACCTATGATGCGGCAACAATCGCCCTGCAGATGATGGACATGCGCAAGTCGTGACAACGGCACTCCAGGTGCATCGGACGAGGCAAGACCAGAACCGACCCGCCAACGAGGTGGTGGTGACCACGAACAGCGGTGGGCGGCGACCACAGCTTCGTGCAGATTAGACTCCCCGTATGACCCTTGACTGATTGACGGCATGACACCGATGAGGACCGAGCGTATGCGGCCGGGGATACTGGATCTGATCGAGCGCGACGGCACAGTGCCCGGCGATGGAGGCTACCTGATCGAGTTGGAGCGGCGGGGGTACGTGGGCAGCGGCTCGGGCAGAGAAACGGTAGGCACCGGCCGTGGGAGCGGACAGTTCACGCCGGAAGTTGCCGTCGAGCATCCCGACGCGCTGCGCGGGCTTCACGAGGAGTTCCAGCGCGCCGGTGCGCAGGTCCTGCAGGCGCTCACGTTCTTCGCGACGCGGGAGAAGCTGACCCGCGCGGGATACGGCGACCAGACGGAGGCGATCAACCCGGCGGCCGTGAAGGTCGCACGAGAGGCCGCGCGGGGGGTGGCACTCGTTGCCGGTTCCGTGTCTCGCACTCAACTCTTCGAGCGCGAGAGACCTTCGGCGGCGAATCACGCACGCGACCTTCTCGCAGAACAGGTGCGACTGCTGGACGATGCAGGCGTGGACCTGCTGATCCTGGAGACGTTCTTCCGGCTCGACGAGATGTTGCTGGCGCTTGCGTGTGCCCAGGAATCCGGACTGCCGGTAATCGTGACACTAAGCTTCCGCCCGACGACGGAGGCAAGCAGCGACGGGCACACACCGGCGGATTGTGCACGCGCGATGGTGGACGCAGGAGCGAAGGTCGTCGGCGCGAACTGTGAGCAGGAACCGGCGAGAATGCTGCCGATCGTCCGCGCGATGCGTGCGACGGTTGACGTGCCGGTCGCTGCCCAGCCATCTGCCTTTCGTACGACCGATGAGATCCCCGCGTTCACGAACGTCGCCGAGTTTCCGGACGAGCTGGAGACGATCCAGATCGCGCGCCGGGAGTTCGAGGAGTTCGGGGCGTCCGCCCGCGCCGAGGGCATCGGGTATCTCGGCGGCTGTTGCGGTTGTAACGCCAGCTACATACGCGCAGCCGCGCGGGGTCTCGGGCGATAAGACCCAATCTCATTCGTGGCCTCACTGCGTGGGTGTCGTTCTGCTGGGCATGTACCGAGAACTGCACCGTACAAGACGTATCCGGCCTCGGTACCCCAGGCGGCTCGTGTCCGGGCAGCGGAGCAATCATGCGGTATGGCGGGGAATGTCTCTTGCGCTCACGGCCATCGACGAGTCGACACGAGCGATTCAGGAGGGGTCTCATGGGGTTTCTGCGGAGGTTGTTCGGCGGTGGCCGGGACGAGTACCAGCCATCAATGCCTCACGGTGGCCACCGCGCACCACGCGGTCTATCCCAGGACGAGCAGGCGGTCGAACGGTACCGATACATGCTTCGTACCGCGCCGCCCGAAGCGATCGAGGAAGCACACGCGGAGGCGTTCGCGCGGTTGACCCTCGACCAGCGCCGCCTCGCACTCCAGCAGCTTGGTCAGGCGCTGCCAGCGCAAGAGCGACTCGGCGGCGACGATCCCCGCTCGCTGGCGCGCATGGCGACTCGTGCGGAGATGCGTCAACCGGGCACCCTCGAACGCACCTTCGGCGGGGTAGGCAGCCGCGGTGGCATCGGTATGGGTGGTATGGGCATGGGTATGGGTGGCTTGCTCGCGGGTAGCCTGTTCGCCAGCCTGGCAGGCAGCTTCATTGGGACGGCAATCGCACAGGAGTTTTTCGATAACGACGTCGGCTTCGACGGTGGGGATGGTGGCGACGGGGGTGGAGAGTACGACGACGGCGGTGCAGACACCGGCGGTGATCAGACGTTCGACTCTCAGGGTGATGTTGGGGGCGATTTCGGTTCGGGTGATTTTGGCGGCGGCGATTTCGGTGGTGGCGGGGAATTCTAAGCCCGACCGTTGCTCGGTCTGCCGGTCCGGGGACAACCATATGAATGCTGGTCCCGGGTCGAGCGATGTGGATATGTACGGCCCGCTGGCCCGGCTTGCGCGTCGGGCTCTCAAGACAAGCTCGGGCTCGGAAGGACATCAGAAATTGGTTTGTATGGGGTTAGCATTCCGGTATAATATTCGATACGGACCACTGCAACACCCGAGCTTCCCGGATCGCAGTGAGCCAAGAGGAGGATGTAACTACTGTTAGGTCTCGTGGCCGTCGTCGCACTCGTGCTGGCGAATGGCTTTTTCGTGGCCACCGAGTTCGCGATTGTCGCCGTGCGCCGCTCTCGCATCGATCAGCTCGCCGAAGCCGGCAGCGCATCCGCGAAGGCTGCCCAGCGCGTGGTGCATCACCTGGACGCCTATATTGCCGCCTGCCAACTCGGCATTACGCTCGCCTCCCTCGGCCTAGGCTGGATTGGTGAGCCGGCTTTCGCCCGACTCATTGAGCCCGCGCTCACGGGGGTCCTGGGAAATTTCGCGCCTGCAACGGCGCACGCCGTGGCGGTGGCGGTAGCCTTCTCGATCATCACGGCGATGCACATTGTGATCGGCGGGCTTGCCCCAAAGGGTCTGGCAATCCAGCTCGCCGAGCGAACCACCCTCGTCGTCGCCCGCCCGATCCACGTATTCTACGTCGTGTTCAAACTGCCGATCACCGTGCTAAACGCTGTGGGCAACGCAATGCTCCGCCTCATCGGCTTGACCCCCGCGAACGAGCAGGAAATGGTGCATAGCGTCGACGAGCTTCAGTTCCTGGTCCGCGGCAGCGAGCGAGCTGGCCAAATAGAGGATTCCGAAGCGCGCATCGCCGCGCGGGCATTCGAGTTTGCCGACTCGACCGCTGAGGACCTGATGACGCCGAGGACCGGGCTGGAGGGAATCCCGGCGGATATCGGCCGAGAGGAGCTACTCGCCAGCATCGCCGCGGGCACCCACACCCGCCTGCCCATGTACGGCGAATCGCTCGACGACATTCTCGGGGTGCTGCACGTGCGTGACCTGTTCCGCATGCTGGCAGACCCCAATGCCGAAATCGACCCGCGCAAGATCGTACGTCCGGCAGTCTTCGTGCCCGAGGGCAAGCCGGCCGACGATCTGCTGGACGAACTGCGAGCAAGTGGTCAGCAGGTCGCCTTTGTTGTAGACGAGTATGGCGGCACGGCTGGAATGGTCACGATGGAAGACTTGATGCAGGCCCTCGTAGGACCGATTCGGCAGGAACCCGGCGCCGACTCCGTGACAGGGTATGCATCGCAGCCGGAACGAGATGCGGACGGCTCCCTGGTGCTCGACGGCCTGACCCGCCTGCGCGAGTTCGAAGAACTGTCCGGCGTGGACATCGATGAGTACGAGCACGAAGGAGTGGAAACACTCGGCGGTCTGGTGACAACCCTGCTCTCGCGCATTCCCGAGCCTGGCGATACTGCCCACGTGGGCGACCAGGTGCTGCGCGTCGAGGAGTTGGACGGTCATCGCGTCGCGAGGGTCCGCTTGATACCATCTGGTACAGAAGCGCCGGAGGCAGTGCTCTCGGGGTAATACGCAATCTGCTTGAGCCGTGGCGAGGTGTCATCTCGAACGCGGTGACGGATCCGTAGCCCGTACCACGGATTCCTCGCACGCTCGGAATGACAGCAGCGCTACTATTCAGGCGGATGACGTATAACACCCGGCGACGCGCTTATTGTGAGCCCGTGTCTCAACAAAAGCAGGGTCCACTTCTTGCATATGTTGGTGTGACACTCACAGGCATTGAGTTAGAGGAGGCGGAAGTGGCAAACGTAACAGAGTTTGTTGAAGTAGATGTCCCGGTGCGCACGGCGTACAATCAGTGGACCCAGTTCGAGACGTTCCCCCAGTTCATGGATGGCGTCGAGCAGGTGACGCAACTCGACGACAAGCGGACGCACTGGCGCGCGACGATCGCGGGAAAAACCCAGGAGTGGGACGCCGAGATCACGGAGCAGATACCGGATGAGCGCGTCGCCTGGAAGAACATAACCGGCGCCACCAACGCGGGCGTGGTGACCTTCCACTATCTTGCCGAGAACAAGAGCCGGGTAACCCTTCAGCTCGACTATGAACCCGAGGGGTTAATCCAGAGCATCGGCAGCGCGCTCAATGTTCCTGAGCACCGAATCAAGGCCGATCTGAAGCGGTTCAAGGAGTTCATCGAGAGCCGAGGCAGCGAGAGCGGCGAGTGGCGCGGCACGATCCAGGATCACCCGAGTGGTGGCCAGTAGCGGTTCTACTTCGAAGGTCTGACGACCCGGGACGGATGAGTTCCGATATCAGTATTGGTATGTTGACTGACGTACTTAGCGGCGGTTGAAACCCTTGGCAAAGCCAGGTATGGAATCGGGACAAAGCAAGAGGGGGCGAGTACC
>JADDPA010000038.1 GCA_016782125.1 Thermobaculum sp. | reverse complement strand
CACTGCGGGAGAACGCAGAATCACGAAGCCGTTGGCGCAACAAGGTCGCAAAGCTTGTGCTACGGACCTGGTCCTGCTACACTCTGCGTCACTATGAGCGTTCCGTCGCTGCAGCACGTGAAAACTAACACGATGCACCATACTCGTGAGGCACACTGGTGAGCAACGCCGCGTCCTACCTGGCCATTGACCTCGGCGCGGAGAGCGGACGGGCAGTGCTCGGGCGCTACGACGGCCAGCGTCTAACTCTGGAGGAAGTGCACCGCTTCCCGAACGAGCCGGTCCGTCTACCTGACGGACTTCACTGGGATATTCTGCGGCTCTACCGGGAGACCATCGAGGGGCTCGGCAGGGGCGTTCGCCACGCGAACGGCACGCTCGATGGGCTGGGGATCGACTCCTGGGCCGTGGATTTCGGGCTACTCGACCGCTCCGGCGCACTCCTGTCAATCCCATATCACTATCGGGACTCGCGCACGGACGGCCTGCTCGAACGAGCCTTCTCGCTCGTTCCCAAGGCTGAGATCTACAGGACAACCGGCATCCAGTTCATGCCAATCAACACGCTCTACCAACTGCTCGCCATGGAAGGCTCCCCCATAATCGAGGGGGCGAGCACGATGCTGTTGATCCCGGACCTGCTCGGCTACTGGCTTACGGGTGAGCGTACGGCGGAATACACGAACGCTACCACGACCCAGCTTCTCGACGTCCACACCGGCGACTGGGCCCGGAGGATGATCGAGCGACTCTGTACCCCGGCGGATATCCTCCCGCCGATTGTTCAGCCTGGCACTCAGCTAGGCAACCTGCTTCCCGCAGTCACCGACGAAACTGGTATGCCTTGCCTCACGGTCACCTCCGTCGCATCGCACGACACTGCCTCCGCGGTTGTCGCAGTACCCGCGAGGAGCGCGGAGTACGCGTACATATCTAGCGGCACGTGGTCGCTTGTCGGCATTGAGACGCCGCGGCCGGTTGCCACCTCCCAGGCGATGGAGGCGAACATCACGAACGAGGGCGGGTTCGGCGGTACGATCCGGCTGCTGAAGAACGTCATGGGTCTCTGGCTCCTACAGGAGTGCCGCCGCACATGGGCGCGGCAGGGTAACGATCTCCCGTACGACGAGATCGCCCGGCTCGCGGAAGCTTCGCCTGCATTCGGCGCGCTCGTGGATCCCGATCACCCCTCCTTCCTGGCCCCCGGCGACATGCCCGCTCGCATCCATGCGTACTGTGTGCAAACAGGGCAGCAACCACCAGAGGAGCCTGGAGCGATGGCCCGTTGCGTGCTGGAAAGCCTCGCGCTCAAGTATCGGATGGTGCTGGAGGACATCCAGGCAATCTCCGGGCACCGGGTGGAGCTGCTACACGTAGTTGGCGGTGGCGTACGCAACGAATTGCTCTGCCGGTTTACCGCGGGCGCGACGGGACTGCCCCTTCTCGCTGGTCCGGCGGAAGCGACCGCCCTGGGAAACGTCCTCGTCCAAGCACATGCCGCCGGGAAGGTTAGCGGTCTCGGTGAGATGCGCGCGCTGGCTCGCACCTCCGTGACGCTCCGGGAGTACGCGTCGGAGGGGGACTGGTCGGAGCCATGGGAACGATTTCGGAACCTCGTATTTCGCCCACGGAACGCAGCATAACCACTCGAGCGGGCCGTCGGGTGGGCAAGACCAACAGCAGGACCACTCATCAGTCGGAGGAGGCGGATTGTGGAGAAGACAACCACACAGGCGTACGACATGCTCGCCGAGGCGGTCACCGCGCGGGGCGTCGACCTGGAGGGCGTTGAAGAGAGCCTGCGCGCGCAGCGGGTGGAGACGCCGTCGTGGGGTTACGGCAACTCGGGCACGCGCTTCAAGGTGTTCCCCCAGCCGGGCGTGCCGCGCGATCCGTTCGAGAAGTTTGAGGATGCGGCGGAGGTGCACAAGCACACCGGCGTGTGCCCCGGCGTCGCGATTCATATACCTTGGGATAAGGTAGACGATTATGGCGCGTTGCGCTCACACGCAGAGGGGCTGGGGATGCACATCGGGGCGGTTAACCCGAACCTGTTCCAGGAAGAGCAGTACAAGCTCGGTAGCGTGTGCCACCCCGACGCCTCGGTCCGAAAGCAGGCGACCGACCACCTGATCGAGTGCGTGGAGATCGCGCAGCATGCCGGCTCGGACATCCTCTCCCTCTGGTTCGCGGACGGAACGAACTACGCCGGACAGGATAGCTTCGTCGAACGCCGCCACCGAATGGGTGAGTGTCTCGCGGAGATGTACGCCGCTATGTCGCCGGAGATGCGCATGCTCCTGGAGTACAAATTCTACGAGCCCGCCTTCTACCACACGGATCTGGCCGACTGGGGGACCGCGCTGACGATGTGCCAGAAACTGGGGGAGCAGGCGCAGGTTCTCGTGGACTTCGGCCACCACGCCCAAGGGGTAAACGTCGAGCACATCGTCGCACTTCTTCTCGATGAGGGACGGCTCGGGGGATTCCATTTCAACAATCGCAAGTACGGCGACGATGACCTGATCGTCGGCTCGGTCAACCCATTCGAGCTTTTCCTCATCTATGTCGAGCTTGTTGGTGCGGGCGCCGCGACTGCGAACGTCGCGTACATGATCGACCAGTCACACAACATCGAGCAGAAGATTGAGGCGATGATTCTCTCCGTGACCAACCTCCAGGAGGCATACGCTCGCGCGCTCCTTGTCGACCGCGAAGCGCTGGAGGAGGCGCGTGGTGCCGGGGATGTGCTCGGCGCCCACCGCGTGCTGCTCGATGCGTACAACGTGGACGTCCGCCCGCTCTGTGCGAAGGTGCGCGAGGACCTGGGCGCCTCCGCGGACCCCATCCCCGCATTCCGACGGAGCGGGTACCTGGACAAAATTTCGGCCGAGCGCGTCGGCGGCACCCCGGCAAGCTGGACCTAGGCACAAGTGGGAGCGGCCGCCACCTGGCACGAATGCATTGACGGACCGGACGGTCCACGTTGCTCCGCCCGGACGGATGCCGATACCCGGTATCTCGGGCATATAACCAAGGAGGTTGGATAATGGGAGTCGACACGCAGCAGGCAGTAGCGGTCCAGGACCGCTGGGACGAGCGGGCGGTCGCCTCCCTCTCGCCCATCGAGACGCTCGTCTACCGGTCGAACCTGCTCGGTGCCGACCGCTCCGTTGCCAACTACGGCGGTGGCAACACCTCGTCGAAACTGCGCATACATGACCACACGGGGCGAGAGATCGACACACTCTGGGTGAAGGGCTCGGGTAGCGACCTCGCCACGATCACCGCACGGGGATTTACCGGACTGCGCCTTGAGGAGATGCTGCTGCTCCAGGACCGCATGGAGATGAGCGACGAGGAGATGGTCGCCTACCTCAGCCGGTGTCAGCTCGAACCCGCCATGCCGCGCTCTTCGATCGAGACCCTGCTGCACGCGTTCGTGCCGCACCCGCACGTGGACCACACCCATCCGGACGCGACGAACATGATCTGCTGCTCCGCCAACGGCGAGGAGCTGGCGCGCGAGTGCTATGGCGACACCGCTGTCTGGATCCCGTACATCCGGCCTGGCTTCACGCTCTCTCGACAGGTCGGCGAGGCGGCGCGCAAGCCGGGCGTACAACTCGTGCTGCTGGCAAAGCACGGCCTGGTCACGTGGGGCGAGACACAAGAGGAGTGCTACAGCAACACCCTGAAGGCGATCAACCGCGCGATTGAGTTCGTGGCATCGAGAACCGAGGGTGTCGAGACTTTCGGCGGACAGCGGAGCGCTCCCATTTCCCCCGGCGAACGCGAAGGCATTCTCGCCACAATCCTCCCTGCCCTCCGCGGCGCAGTCTCCGCGGACACACCGAAGATCCTGCGCGTCGATACCGGCGACATCGTCACCCAGTTCGTGTGCGGCGCGGACACGGAGGGACTCTCCCAGGTCGGGTCCGCCTGTCCCGATCACCTGGTCCACACCAAAATGCGCCCACTCTGGGTGCCGTTCGACCCAGCACGCGAGACCGGGGACGATCTGCGTCCCAGGCTTCTAGCCTGTGTCGAGCGCTACCGCGAGGAATACCGCACGTACTTCGAGGCGCACAACGAGGCGGAAGAGGGAATGGCAGATCCAAACCCGCGCGTCGTCCTCGTGGCTGGCGTGGGGATGATTTCGGTCGGGAAGGACGCCAAGGCGGCCACGTTGTCGGGAGATCTCTATCACCGCACGATTCAGGTGATACGTGGCGCGCACGCTCTCGGCGGATACGTCTCATTGACGGAGGCGGAGTCGTACGCCATCGAGTACTGGCCGCTGGAGCTGTACAAGCTCTCGCTCGCCCCATCACCGAAGGAGCTCGCTGGCCGGATCGCGCTCGTCACCGGTGGCGCAGGGGGCATCGGCAGCGCGATCGTGCGCGAGCTGGCGGCCGCAGGCGCATGCGTCCTGGTGGCAGACCTGAACGAGGAGGGAGCGGGCGAGGTCGCAGGAGCGCTACCGGACGGCCAAGGTCACCCCGTGCGGATGGACGTCACCGACGAGCAGACCGTTGTCGACGCATACCGGAACGCGACGCTGGCATATGGCGGCATCGATATCGTCGTCTCGAACGCCGGGCTTGCGTCCTCCGCCCCCGTCGAGGAGACCACGGTGGACATGTGGGACTTGAACCACTCGGTGCTCACCAAGGGGTACTTCCTCGTCGCCCGCGAGGCGTTCCGGGTGTTGAAGAAGCAAGGCATCGGCGGCAGCCTCGTGTTCATCGCCTCAAAGAACGCGCTCGTCGGCGGCAAGAACGCCTCCGCTTACTCCACGGCAAAGGCGGCGGAACTGCACCTCGCCCGGTGCCTGGCGGAAGAGGGCGGTGCGGTGGGGATTCGGGTGAATACCGTGAATCCGGACGCGGTGCTGCAAGGGAGTAAGATCTGGGGCTCATCATGGCGGGAGGAGCGGGCGCGTTCTTACGGCATTGCCCCCGACGAGCTGGAGGAGTTCTACCGCAACCGCACGACGCTGAAGGTGAACATTCTGCCGGAGGACATCGCACGCGGTGTGCTTTTCTTTGCCTCCCCGATACGGGCGGCGAAGAGCACCGGAAACATCCTCAACGTGGACGGCGGCGTCCCCGCAGCCTTTCCACGCTAGCGCTTAAGGCGGGCTGACCCGGGTTGCTCACGGGCTGGTCAGTTCTCAGGTGCCGGCGAGTCGTAATCACGCTATGGACTAGCGATGTTCCGGATGAGCTTACGCCCCCGTCTCGCAGGTTGAGATTTGGAACACGCAACAGTAGTGCTGCCGCTTTTTCCGCGAATCTTCGCGGTTCTGGCAAGAACCGGGGGTTAGGCGGCGAGAACATCGGTCTGGTCCTGCCAGTCCTGGCTGAGTTGCTCTACCCTGAGAGCCAGCACCGCGTCGGCGTTGGTTCTCAGCCAGCGCATCCCGCGGCCCTTGAGCCTGCGGTTGATCACCAACTCCACCTGACGTTCCACCAACCCACTTCCCACCGGATACCCCAGCTCGCGCCACTGCTCGTAATCCGCCCAGCCAGTCGCGCTAATTGTTCAGGTACTGTATCGCCACCTCCAACGGCCGGATCTGCTCGGGACCTCGCAGCCCCGCGAGCGTCCCCACCGCCTCATCGACCCGGCCGTGCCACAACTGATCGCGCAGACTCCCGTATAACGCCTTGCGGTCGTCCTTGTGCTGCTTGCCCGGACGCGCCGCCCTGACCGCCTTGGCCACCGCCCGCCAGACGTGGGGCCAATCGAGGATCTTCACCGCCCCCCCCGAAGTGCTGCCTGGCCTGGGTCTTGATCCAGTTCGCGCCGTCGCCTAGCACTGCCTGCCGCTGCGCCTCGTGCCCCCTTAGCGCGATGCACTCGGCGCACGCAAGCACTCCCAAGCGCGAGCTCGAGCCAAACGTCGCCGCCAGCCGACGCACCGAGAGCCGTCTCCTACCCAATAGGCCCACAGGTGTGGTCTGCGTAGCTACCACAGCCACCTTCCCCTCCATACCCCCCGGCTGGTCGCAACTGGGCACCCACCCACCATCTAAGCCCACTATCAGTATCTCCGGCACTCGGGGCACGGGCTGCGACTCCTTGCCACGCACGCTCCGCGGCGTAGCTGAATGCACCCGCGTGGCCTCCTGCGTCTGGCGCTCGGCCTCGTGGGCACCCGCACCCACGGTGAGCTGCCGCAGCGTCTCCTTGCTTACCTGTGCGCCACACAGCTCGCCGAGCAGCCTCGCCGCCGTCTGGTACGGCCAGGACGCGCCCGCGAGCGCACACGCCGAGCGCAGCTTACCTGTGACGTTGGCACCGCCCAGGCACTCGATGAATCGCTGCGCCGGGCGGAAACGCCCGCCGCATCCCTCGCACCGCAGCCTCCTCAGGTGCAGCACCACCCTCCCGAAGCCTGTGAGCAGCACCCGCCAAACCCTGCCTTCGCTGCTCAACGCCCTTTCGCCGCAAGCAGGGCACGTCTCTACTTGCCCTTCGCACTCGCGACAGACCAACCCAACCGCTTCGACCATCGCCGCGCGCCCCGCTT
>JADDPA010000141.1 GCA_016782125.1 Thermobaculum sp. | reverse complement strand
CGCGCCGTAGCCAAACAATAGACAGTAGTGGTGGATCTCGCGCGCATCGCCCGACTCAATCACGAAGCCGATGTCGGTCCGGGTGCCCGCCCGTACCAGGTGGTGGTGCAATCCAGCGGCGGCCAACAGCGACGGTATCGGCGCGTGCAACGCATCAACGTCGCGGTCGGAGAGGATCAGGATCGTGCATCCATCCTCAATCGCGCGATCCGCACGCTCGTAGAGTGATTCCATCGCCCGGGTCAGACCGTCCGGTCCATCGCGCACATCGAAGACAGCGGGAAGGGTAAACGTGCGGAAGCCCGGCGCCTCGAAGTGCTTCAGGCGTGCCAACTCGTCGTTGTCGAGCACGGGGGATTTCAGCTCGATCTGGCGGCATGACTCCGGCCGAGGATCGAGCAGGTTGCCCTCTGGGCCGATGGCCGTGGCGACCGACGTGACCAACTCCTCACGGATGGCGTCGAGCGGCGGATTCGTGACCTGGGCGAAGAGCTGGGTGAAGTAGTTGTACAGCAACTGCGGGCGCTCGGAGAGGACGGCAATGGGCGTGTCCGTACCCATCGAGCCGATTGGCTCCTCACCGTTCTGCGACATGGGTGCCACAAGGAGCCGCTTCTCCTCGTGCGTGAGGCCGAACACCTGCTGTCGCCGCAGGAGCGTCCCATGGTCAGGGATGGGGACATGCGGGGCGGACGGTAGGTCGTCGAGATGCACACGGTTCTCCGCGAGCCACCGCCCGTACGGCTGCTCCGTCGCAACCTGCGATTTCACCTCGGAGTCGTCCACGATGCGGCCCTGCGCCGTGTCGATCAGCAGCATCCTGCCCGGCTCCAGCCGCCCCTTTTGGGCGATCTGCTCCGGGGCGATGTCGAGCACCCCGACCTCCGACGCGAAGATCACCCGGTCGTCCTTCGTGACGTAGTAGCGCGAGGGCCGGAGCCCGTTGCGGTCCAGTACGGCGCCGATCAGCGTTCCATCCGTGAACGTGACCGCGGCCGGCCCGTCCCACGGCTCCATCAGCGAGGCGTGGTAGTCGTAGAAGTCGCGCTGCAGCTCATTCATCCCGTCGTTGCCCGTCCACGGCTCAGGGATGAGCATCATCATCGCGTGCGGCAGCGAGCGCCCCGTCATGACCAGCAACTCCAGCACGTTGTCGAGCGTCGCGGAGTCGCTGGCGTTCTCGTCTACGACTGGCAGCAGGTCCTTGATGTCATCACCGAAAAGCCCGGAGGCGAACTGGCGCTCGCGAGCCCGCATCCAGTTCAGGTTGCCGCGAAGGGTATTGATCTCCCCGTTGTGGGCGAGCATCCGGTACGGGTGAGCCAGCCGCCAGGCCGGGAAGGTGTTGGTGCTGAATCGCTGGTGCACGAGGCAGAGCGCGCTTTTCACCTCTGGATCCGTGAGGTCCGGGAAATACCCAACGATCTGATCCGCGGAGAGCATGCCCTTGTACACGATAGTACGCGGGGAGAGGCTGCATACGTAAAAACACTCGTGACCGGGGAAGTCGAGGTCGCGTACCGCGTTCTCCATCCGTCTGCGTAGCAGGTACAGGGCACGCTCGAACGTGAGCACGTCCGTCAGCCCTTCTGGGCGGCGGAGGAACACCTGGCACATGAGTGGCTCGCCCGCCTTTGCCGAGGGGCCGATGGGTGCGTTCGCGGTGGGCACATCGCGCCAGCCGAGCACCGACACGCCGAGCGAGGCGGCTTGTTGCTCGAACATTTGCCGGCAGGCGTCGATACCCACCGCGTCCAACGGCAGGAAGCACATGCCAACGGCATACTCGCCGGGCTCGGGGAGGGCGAAGCCGAGGCGCGCGCATTCGCGGCGTAGGAACTCGTGGGGTACCTGCAACAACACGCCAGCGCCGTCGCCGGTGTTCACCTCGCTGCCATGCGCCCCGCGATGCACGAGGTTCTCCAGAGCGCGAAGCGCGTCGGCGACGGTCTCGTGCGTTCTACGACCCTTGATGTCCGCAACGAAGGCTACGCCACAGGCGTCGTGCTCGAACCGTGGATCATACAATCCGGCTGCTTGGGGCGCTGTTGGCGGTCTATCATTTCCGTAACTATGATTATCGCTGCTCAAAATCTTCACTCAATCCCTGAAAAAGACGCGAGGGTCAGCTATCACCGGTGAAGGCGCGTATCGGCTTGTTGATCTCATGCTTCATCGTGCGACTATCCTCAGGCCCGTGCCGGATGCACAAGTGTCCGTGCGTTGCGGTGAATCCGGGCGATATATGGCATAGAGCTTGTCTACGGGGAAGTTGCCGTACCACTGCGTTAAGTTCTGCAGTCCGCCGTAGCGCAGTACCAACAACCGGGTCTGACTTATGCACCCATGGTGCGAGTATACCGAAGCAATGGTACAAACCGTTACCTGGCGGACTAATACACCCCCGTCAGCCACTGGCGATAGCGCTCATCCTGCCCGCGCACTGCCCGAAAGTACGCCTCCTGCAGCCGCAGGGTGATCTCGCCGGGCTGCCCGGTGCCGACCGCGCGACCGTCTACCTTCGTGACCGGGGACACCTGCACGCCCGTTCCGCAGAAGAACACCTCCTCCGCGACGTACAGCTCCGAGCGATCCACCTCGCGCTCGACGACCCCCAAACCGAGCGCCTCACGCGCCACCTGCATGACAGCATCACGAGTGATTCCCTCAAGAATATCGGAGGTTACGGGCGGCGTTACAAGCGTCCCTCCCCGGATGAGGAACACGTTGCACGAGGAACCTTCGGAGACATGTCCATCCGCCGTCAGGAAGATCGCCTCATCGAACCCCGCATCGTGCGCGTCATCCACCGCGAGCGCGCTGTTGATGTACGCACCCGTCACCTTCGAGCGGGCAGGGATCGCGTTGTCGTTTATGCGCCGCCATGAGGAGACGCAAACGCTGAGGCCGGCGGTAATATCAACGTAATTGCCGAACGGGAACGTGAAAATCGCGAACTCGTCGGGGACCCCAGTGAGCGCCAGCTTGATCGATGCGCCGCCCTTGAAGGCAAGAGGGCGGATATACACGTCTTCACGGTACTCATTGCGCCGCAGGATCTCCAGCGTCACCTCGCACAATTCCTCAACGGGCAGGGGCATGGCGATCTTGAGCATGCGGCAACTCTGCGCCATCCGGTCAAAGTGCTCCCGCAGCTTGAGCACGTACAACTGCTCCTGCTCCGCGTTCCAGTAGGCGCGGATGCCTTCGAAGCACCCCGTGCCGTAGTTCAGTGCGGGCGCAGCAACGCTCACCTTGGCGTCGCGCATCGGTCGGATCGCACCGTCGAAGTAGCACAGGCTGTCCTCCAGGCTCCACGCCTTGAGCGGGACGGAGTCTTCGGTTGCCGCGGCCGGCTGGGTGGGGACGACATGTGCCATGATTACTCCTTCGTTGAACAAATGGGCGCTATGCGAAAGACGGTTCCGTGGTGGGCAGGATCGGCCGGCGCTTCGCCTCGAACGCCGCGATCTCGTCGGCGTGCTGCATTGTGAGGCCAATGTCGTCGAGGCCGTTGAGCAGCCGGTGCTTCACGAATGCGTCGATATCGAATCTGACTCGGATATCCCCCGCCTCGACCGTCTGGCCCTCGAGGTCGATACGGCACTCCGTTTCCGGCTGGTCCGTCGCCAGGCGCATGAGACGGTGGACAATGGGCTCCTCAAGCATTACACAGAGCAGGCCGATCTTCGCGCTGTTATTCCGAAAGATGTCCGCGAAGCTCGGGGCGATAATGGCCTCAAAGCCCGCGTCCTGCAGCCCCCAAGGCGCGTGCTCGCGCGAGGACCCACAGCCGAAGTTAGCGCCGGTCACCAGCACCCGCGCGTGCTGGTACTCGGGGCGGTTCAGGATGAAGTCCGGCTCCTTGCGCCAGTCAAAGAACGTGAACGGCCCAAAGCCGCTACGCTCGATCCGCTTCAGGAACTGCTTGGGCATGATCTGGTCCGTATCCACGTTCGTGCGGTCCAGCGGCGCCATGGTAGAGGCGATACGAATCACTGGCTTCATCGCTCCACCTCCCAATCGCGAATGTCCACGAAATGGCCCTCGACGGCTGCTGCGGCGGCCATCTGCGGTGAGAGCAGGTGTGTGCGCCCGCCGACGCCCTGCCGACCCTCGAAGTTGCGGTTCGAGGTAGAGGCGCTGCGCTTGCCCGGTGCGAGGATATCGGGGTTCATGCCGAGGCACATCGAGCACCCGGCGTCTCGCCACTCGAATCCGGCTTCTCGGAAGATGCGGTCGAGCCCTTCTCGCTCCGCCTGTGCCTTGACCTGCATGGAGCCCGGCACGACCATCGCGTTGACGGTACTCGCCACCTTGCGCCCGTGGACCACCTTCGCGGCAGCGCGCAGGTCCTCGATGCGGCCGTTCGTGCACGAGCCGATGAAGACCGTATCAACCGGCACGTCGGTTATTGGCGTCCCTGGCTCCAGTGCCATGTAGCGGAGCGCGCGCACGATCTGCTCGCGCTGCTCAGGTGTCTCGCCCTCGTCTGGGTGGGGCACGCGGCCGGTCACCTGCAGGGACTGTCCGGGGTTCGTGCCCCAAGTAACAAACGGCGCAAGCTTCGTTGCGTCGATCTCGACAACGGTGTCGAACCGCGCGCCATCGTCCGTCGGCAAGATGCGCCACTCATCCAGGGCACGTTCCCAGTCCGCGCCTCGTGGGGCGTGCGTGCGGCCCTCGACGTACGCGAACGTGGTGTCGTCGGGCGCGATCATTCCAGCACGAGCACCGGCCTCGATGGACATGTTGCAGACCGTCATCCGCTGCTCCATGGTGAAACCGCGGATCGCCTCGCCGCGATACTCGATGGTATGTCCGTTGCCGCCGCCGACGCCGATGCGCTCGATGATGGCCAGGATCAAGTCCTTCGCGGTCACCCCTGTGGGGAGCTGTCCGCGTACTTCAATCGCCATCGTCTTCGGGCGGCCTTGCAGCAGCGTCTGCGTCGCGAGCACGTGCTCAACCTCACTGGTGCCGATCCCGAACGCCAGCGCGCCGAACGCGCCGTGGGTGGCCGTATGGCTGTCTCCGCACACGATGGTCATGCCAGGCTGCGTGAGCCCAAGCTCCGGCCCGATCACGTGCACAATGCCCTGGCGCTCGTCCCCCATGCCGTAGAGCGGCACACCAAAATTGGCGCAGTTTCTTCGTAGCGCCTCAACTTGCGCGCGCGAGGTCGGGTCCGCAATTCCTAGATTGCGGCCTATCGTCGGAACATTGTGGTCCATTGTCGCGAGCGTCAGGTCCGGCCGGCGCACCGTGCGGCCGGTCGTCCGCAGGCTCTCAAACGCCTGGGGCGACGTCACCTCGTGGACCAGGTGCAGGTCTATATACAGCAGGTCCGGCTCGCCCGGCGCTTGCCGGACGACGTGATTTTCCCAGACCTTTTCGGAAAGTGTCTTCGGTGTCAAAGCTTCGTCGCTCCTCGTGTGCGTACCTATCGTCCAACCGGCAGCGGCGGCTCGTACCCCGCGGCGTACGCGGCTGCCTCCACCTTGAGGCGCTCCTGGCGCGAGGCGGCGAGCTTGTTCAGCGCGCCGACATACGCCTCAGCCGCCGCGACGATCGTGTCGGTGTTCACGCCGTAGCCGCTGTATACCTGCGGCGCACGGCTCTCCGGTGCATCGCTCTCGACCGGTGACTGCTCGCGCAGCCGGACCGTCACCTCTGCCACCGCGTCGAGCCCTTCCGTGATCGCGTTGATCGCAAACTCGGTCAGCTCCGTGGGTCGCTGCACGACACGGTTGATCGCTCGGTAGACGGCGTCGACTGGGCCGGTGCCATAGTCGGTGTCCGTGCGGGCCTCGCCGTCGGGGCAGAGCACACGGACCGTCGCAACGGGTGTGACGCCGGTGCCGCACGTGACCTGGACGTGCTCCAGGCGGTAAATCTCTGGGATGCGCTGCGTCTCATCCGAGATGACCGCCTCGATATCGCGGTCATCCACCGACTTTTTGCGGTCGCACAGCTCCTTGAAGCGGATGAAGACCTGCTGGAAATCATCGTCGGAGAGCTGATAACCGAGCTGCTCGATGTGGTTTCGCAGCGCATGACGCCCGCTGTGCTTGCCGAGGACCAGCGCGTTGCCGTGGAGACCGACCGTCTCCGCGCTCATGATCTCGTACGTCAGGCGATTCTTCAGCACGCCGTCCTGGTGGATGCCGGACTCGTGCGCGAAGGCGTTCGCGCCGACAATCGCCTTGTTCGGCGGTAGCGGCACACCGATGATGGTGCTGACGAGCCGGCTGCTGCGCGCCAGTTCCTGGGTGTTGATCCGCGTGCTCTGACCGAAGAACTGCGCGCGCGTGTGCAGCGCCATCACTACCTCTTCGAGGGAGGCATTGCCGGCGCGCTCACCGATGCCGTTCACCGTCACCTCGATCTGCCGAACTCCGGCGCGCACACCGGCGAGGCTGTTCGCGACGGC
Organism: Thermobaculum sp.; assembly: GCA_016782125.1. Taxonomy (GTDB): domain Bacteria; phylum Chloroflexota; class Chloroflexia; order Thermobaculales; family Thermobaculaceae; genus JACDAU01. The sequence goes on along the minus strand of JADDPA010000141.1, from coordinate 17,683 downwards.
CATCCCCAGGTCGTCGTGGCAATGGCTGGAGATGATGACACGGTCCGCGCCCGGCACGTTGCGGCGGATGCCGTTGATGACGGCGGCGTACTCCTCCGGTGTGGCGTATCCGACTGTGTCGGGGATATTCAGCGTCGTTGCACCCTCCTCGATGGCAGCGGCCAGCACCCGGTGCATGTATGCCGCATCGGAACGGGTGGCATCCATCGGCGAGAACTCGATGTCCTCGCAGCGGCTCTTGGCGTAGCGCACCATCGTACGCGCCTTCTCCAACACCGCCTCCCGCGTGGAACGGAGCTGATGCTCGATGTGGATGTCGGAGGTGGAGATGAAGACGTGAATGCGCTTCTTCGCCGCGGGCTGGATTGCCGTCGCCGCCCGGTCAATGGCGTCCACGTTCGCGTGGGCGAGCGCCGAGATCGTGGGGCCGTCGGCCGTGCCGATCTCGCGGGCGATGTGATGGACAGCCGCCCAGTCCCCGGGGGAGGCTACGGGGAACCCGGCCTCGATGATGTCGACGTTCAGGCGCGCGAGCTGACGGGCGACCTCAAGCTTTTCTTCGAAGGTCATCGTGCAGCCGGGAGCCTGCTCACCATCGCGCAACGTGGTGTCGTAGATGCGGATCATCTCCGGCGGCTCGGGGCCGATTTCCGTCTGTGCGTCTGCCTCAGTCACGGTAGTCTCCTGTCTCTAGTGCTATGGGCCGAACAGAAACTCTACGTTCAGCCCGCAGCGAAGTCGCCAGGGGCGACCCTACTTCTGCGTCACCACCTCGGGCTGGATGTAGCTCATCATCGCCCGCAGATGTGCGCCAACCTGCTCGATCTGGTGATTGCGGTCGGTCTCGCGCATCCGCTCGAAGTTCTGACGGCCCTGCTCGTTCTCCTGGATCCACTGCCGGGCAAAGGAGCCATCCCGGATCTCCGAGAGCAAGCCGCGCATCTGCTCGCGGACGTGCTCGTCCACGATGCGCGGGCCGGCGATGTAATCGCCGTACTCGGCGGTGTCGCTGATGCTGTAGCGCATGTAGTTCATCCCGCCCTGATACATCAGGTCCACGATGAGCTTCATCTCGTTCATGCACTCGAAGTACGCAAGCTCCGGCTGGTAGCCCGCCTCGACGAGCGTCTCGAAGCCGGTCTTGATGAGCGCGGTCACGCCGCCGCAGAGCACGGCCTGCTCACCGAATAGATCGGTCTCGGTCTCCTCCGCGAACGTGGTGCGCAGCGCGCCCGCGCGGGTGGAGCCGATGCCCTTCGCGTATGCGAGCGCGGTCTGCTCACCGGTACCACTCGCGTCCTGTCCGATCGCGAAGAGCGCGGGCACGCCGACCCCCTGCGTGTACATCCGGCGAACGATGTGGCCGGGGCCCTTTGGCGCAACCATGAGCACGTCCACGCCCTCGGGCGGCTGCACCTGTCCGTAGTGGATGCTAAAGCCGTGCGCGAACATCAGCGTCTTGCCGGGGCGCATCGCCGGGACGATGGACTCTTCGTACACCTGCTTATGCTGCGTGTCGGGAATCAGGATCATCAGGATGTCGGCAGCCTCCGCCGCCTCGCGCACGGTGGATACGGCAAGACCATCCTCGCGGGCGCGCTCCCGGCTCGCGCTACTCTCGTGCAGGCCAACCGAAACGTCGAGGCCGCTATCACGCAAGTTGAGCGCGTGGGCGTGTCCCTGGCTGCCGTAGCCGATAATGGCGATCTTCTTGTTCTGGATCCGGTCCAGGTTCGCGTCGGCTTCGTAGTAGACCTGTACGGGCATGGTGTGTGTTCCTCCTGTGCTCAGGCGCTTAGCGCCACTGTGTTATCGCGCTCCTGAGTATCGCGCGCCATGGCTATCCGGCCACTGCGGACCATCTCGATTACGCGGAACTTCGAGACGAGGCGGACGAGGGAATCAACCTTCATCTCCGAGCCGGTCATCTCGAGCGTGATGCTGCCGTGCGATACGTCGATCACTTTCGCGCCGAACAGCTTCGCCAGCTCGGTCACCTCGGTGCGCTGTGCGCCGTCCGCCGCGACTCGGATTAGCGCCATCTCGCGCAGCAGCGGGGAGCCCTCACTAACGTCGCGCACCTCGAGGACTTCGATCAGCTTCCGGAGCTGCTTCGCCACCTGGTCAACTTCCGGTGCACCACCCGCGACGACAACGGTCATTCGGCTGACGCCGGGCGTCTCAGAGTGGCCCACGACGAGGCTCTCGATATTGTAGTTGCGCCGACGGAACAGCCCGGCGACACGCGTCAGGACGCCGGGGTTGTCGCGCACCAGCACGACGAGGGTCCGTCCTGTCTCCATTAGCCGACCACCTCCGACTCTTCAATCATCGTCGCGACGGAGCCGCCAGACGGGATCATGGGATACACATTCGCTTCCTGTGCAATGCGAAAGTCCAGGATTACCGATCCCGGAGTGGACATCGCCCAGTCTACCGCCGCCTGCACGTCTTCCTTGCGGGTCACAGTGCGACCCTGGAGTCCGTACGCGGGGCAGAGCTTCTCGTAATCGGGGCCGGTGATGCGCGTCTCGGAATAGTTGCGGTTATGGAAGAACTGCTGCCACTGCCGCACCATGCCCAGGTAGCCGTTGTTGAGCACCGCGATCTTGATCTCGAGCCCCTCCTGCGCGAGGGTGGCGAGCTCCTGAATGTTCATCTGAATGCCGCCATCGCCCGCGACTGCCCACACCGGTTCACCGGGGAAGGCCGCCTTGACACCCATCGCGGCGGGCAGGGCAAAGCCCATCGTGCCGAGACCACCGGAGGTGATATGGCTGTTGCGCTTGTCATAGCCATAGAAGCGCGCCGCCCACATCTGGTGCTGGCCGACATCGGTAACCAACCGCGCCTCGCCACCGGTCCCGTGTTTGATCGCCCCCAGCACATCGTACGGCGTGATCCCTTGCGCATCACCGGGGGGACCCTCCGGTCGTGCACGGGAGCGGATGGTTTCGATCCACTCCGTGTGATCAGCGGGGGACGAAGAGGCAGCAAGGCTCGCTAGCCCGTCTTTCGCGTCCGCCACGATGCCGACATCGACCTTCACGTTCTTGTTGATCTCTGCGGGATCGATGTCGATGTGGACGAATCTCGCATTCGGCGCCCACGTCTCCAGCTTGCCGGTGATACGGTCGTCGAACCGCATCCCTACGGCGACAATGAGATCCGCCTCATCGATAGCCCGGTTGATGTGGGCCGGGCCATGCATGCCGGGCCACCCGAGGTAGAGGGGATGCGACTCAGGGATGCAGCTCAGGCCGAGCAGCGTGGCAATCACCGGGATGCCCGTCCGCTCCGCGAAGCTGCGCAGCTCGTCGTACGCTTCCGCGAGGATCACGCCATGGCCGGCGAGAATGAGCGGCTTGCGCGCCCGGTCGATGAGCGCTCCCGCCCGGTCGTAGTCTCCCTGGCCACCATGGGGCGGCTGCTCGGGGCGCACGGCGGACGTGTAATCCGCTTCTTCGAGCATCACGTCCTTCGGCACATCGACGAGCACGGGCCCGGGCCGGCCGCTCCGCGCGATATGGAACGCCTCGTGCATCACGTCGCCCAGTTCCGCCGCGGAATTGACCAGGAAGCTGTGCTTCGTGACCGGCAGCGTGATACCGACGATGTCCGTCTCCTGGAAACTGTCGTGACCGATGAAGGCGCGGGCGACCTGCCCCGTGAGCGCCACGACCGGCGCGGAGTCCATGTACGCAGTCGCGAGGCCGGTGACGAGATTCGTTGCGCCAGGACCGGAGGTACCGATGCAGACGCCGACCTTCCCCGTAGCGCGGGCGTAGCCATCGGCAGCGTGGGCGCCTGCCTGCTCGTGGCGAACAAGCACGTGGTGCATGTCATACTCCGGAAGCGCGTCGTAGAACGGCATGATGGCGCCACCCGGGTAACCCCACATGATCTCGACGCCCTCGTTCTTCAGCGCCTCGCACATGATGCGCGACCCGGTGAGACGCTTCACCTCCGGGGCCGCCTGCGTCACTGCCGGTATCGTTGTCGGTTTGTCTATGGCTATCGTCATCGCCCCATCCTCTGCGCTACCGCTGCTTCAACGAGAAAGCCTCCCTGTCACTCGGGAGGCTTCTGGCTTGTTCCTCAGTCTTTGCCCGCTCGTCCCGCTTCCCGTACTTTACCCGCTCCTAATGAGGAGCCGAATAAGGACCACATGGAGAATGGACAACGCAGCGAAGCTCAGCTGCGCAGGCGCGATGCCCTGCCGCCGTTCCGTGGTACCTGCCAGTACAACGCTGCTCACCATTCGTTCTCCAGATACAAAAAAACCCTCAATCCCAAAAAAGGGACGAGAGTTAACCCGCGGTACCACCCTTGTTGCCACGGATATCCCGCGACCACTCGTGCGCTGTAACGTGCGCTAATCGTCGGACCCTACTGCCGGTTCAGATCCACCGCTCGGAGGTGAGTTCGGGTTGCCCGCTGCCGGATTGCACCAAGCTCCGGCTCTCTGGAAACGCAGCGTCTACCCTACTGATCCTCGTCAACGCGTTTATATGTTGAATACTACGCTAACATAGTCACCCGGCCCTGTCAACCGCCGGGGCGCGTTTATGGAAGCAAATCCGCGAATTGGATCGGCACTAGCCTGTCACGCGTTGGTCGATCGCCTCTGGTTGCTTAATCTCCTGCGCGAAGCACCCAGCAGCCCTTCGGCGCCCGGCCGGGGCCTCCCCTACCCCCGCTCCAGGGCACTCCCCTTGTGCGCCGCCTGCTTACCGTCCTCCGTCTCGACGATGTGCCGCGGATCAACCTCGGATGCCTTGTACTTGAAGTCGCCGATGGAACCGTCCTTCGTCGCTACCTCAAGCACTCTGCCGCTGGCCTCACCGCCGTGGCTGTTCCAACACACCTTGTCACCCGCCTTGAAGGACCGATCGGGCATCGTCTTATCCTTTCTGGTTACGGCCCGGATACAGGCAAGCGATGTGCCTCCCCACGGCGCGGCGTTTGACAACGTCGGTGTACGACAACTATACTGGCCGCCAAGTAGAGAGCCCGCGTTGAGGACGAGAAGTACGCGATGGCACTGCCGATAGCGAGTCGGGGATGGTGGAAGCCCGAGACGGCACCCAGAGCGGAAACGCGCGTCGGAGCGGCGGCCTGAAGAAAGCTTTGCAAGTAGGGTCAGCTGGGTGGTCCCCAGGCAGCAAACAACCGAGAGTGGCCGCCTAGCGCGGCAACGAGGGTGGCACCACGGGAGCGCACGAGGCTTTCGTCCCTTCTAAATTGGGACGGGGGCCTTTTTTGGTGCCCGGAGGACAAGCTGGAAAGGAGGTCGCGGGACATGATTCAAGCTATGACACCACTCGACAAGGTCCAACAGACGGAGGTGCCGAAGGTCCGTAGCGTCGCACTGGCGTATTCCGGCGGCCTCGACTCCGCGCTCTGCGTCGTGCTGTTGCGGGAGAAGTACAAGGCCGAGCAGATCGTGCCGATCTGCGTGGATGTCGGGCAAGGGCAGGACGAGATCGATGAGAGCTTCCGGAAGGCGAAGCTGCTCGGCATCGAGCCAATCCTGCTCGATGCGAAGGACGAGTTCACCGGCGAGTGGCTCACCGCGGCGATCCGCGCCAACTCCAACTACAACGGCTACCCGGTATCCACGTCGATGACGCGCCAGCTCATCGCCCGGAGGGTCGCGCAGGAAGCGGTCGCGCTAGGGTGCGATGCGCTCGCGGAGGGATCGAGCGGCAAGGGCAACGACCAGTACCGGATGCACAAGGTGTTTAAGCTGTTCGCACCGGAGCTTGAGATTCTCGTCCCAGTGCGCGACTTCGATCTCACCCGCGCCGAGGAAGTGGAGCTGTGCGAGCACTATGGGGTGCCGGTGACCGAGATCGTTACGGGCGGCGACGACAAGACGATGTGGTGCCGCTCCATCGCGAGCGGTGCCTTTGGCCTGAACGCACCGCTGCCCGACGATGTGTGGCTCTGGTACACCCCCCCGACACAGGCGCCGGACGAGCCTGCGACCTTCACCCTCTCGTTCGAGGCCGGATTGCCGGTCGCGATGGATGGACAGGCTCTGCCCCTGGAAACGATCATCTCGCGACTCAATGTGCTCGCAGGAGCGCACGGCATCGGGAAGATCGACATGTTCGAGGACGGCATCATGGATATGAAGTCGCGCGAGATCTATGAGGCGCCGGCCGCTCAGGTGCTGATCAAGCTGCACCAGGATCTGGAGCAGTGGACACTTACGAAGGACGAGGTCCAGTTCAAGAAGCTTGTGGACGCGCAGTGGGCGTACAAGGTTTATCACGGCGAGTGGTACCACCCGCTCAAGGCCGACCTCGACGCGTTCATCGAGCGGTCTCAGGGCGTGGTGAACGGAACGTACACCGTGCAACTGTACAAGGGCACCGTGGACATCCTGGAGCGGAACTCCAACAGCGGCTTGTTTTACCCGGATGTGCGCTCCATCTCCAGCGCGAGCTTCAATCAGCAGTTGTGCGGCCCCGCGGCGCAGATCATGGGGCTGCCGTGGGAGTTGCTCGCCCGCAGGGACCATGAGCTAGAGGACGCGGGCGTCAGTTCGTGAGCAAGCTCTGGGACAAGGGCACGCCGCTCGACGCGCTTATCGAGCGCTTCGAGATCGGCGACGACGCCACGTACGACAACCAGCTCATCGAGCCGGATGTGCTTGGCTCCCTCACGCACGCGGAGATGCTCACACGAATCGGCGTGCTCTCCCAGGCTGAGCTGGATGGATTACGGCGCGAGCTACGGGAGGTGTTGCGCCTCTATCGCGCCGGTGAGTTTTCCATGGAGCCGGGCGATGAGGACGTGCACACCAAGATCGAGAACCACCTGACCGTCCGACTCGGGGACGCGGGCAAGAAGATTCACACCGCCCGCTCCCGAAACGACCAGGTGCTCCTGGACCTGCGCCTGTACGCGAAGCGCCGGATCCTGGAGGTCGAGATCGCGCTGCTGGAGTGTGCCGCGGAGCTGGTGTGCTTCGCTCGCCAGCACGAGTGGCTGCCCATGCCCGGCTATACCCACATGCAGCGCGCCATGCTCTCAAGCGTCGGCACGTGGGCCGGTGCGTTCGCGGAGATGCTGCTCGACGACCTCAAGCTGCTGGAAACGGCATACGAGGTGAACGACTGGTCGCCTCTCGGATCGGCCGCAGCGTACGGCGTGCCCCTGCCCATAGACCGGGCGTACGTCGCACAGCGCCTCGGACTCAATGGCGTCGCGAACAACGTCCTCTATGCCGCGAACTCGCGCGGCAAGTGCGAGGCAGTGGCGGTCCAGGCGCTCGCCCAGGTCATGCTGACGCTGAGCAAGCTGGCGCAGGACGTCCTGCTGTTCACCACGGCGGAATATGGCTTCTTCCGGGTGTCGGACGCACTAGTCACCGGAAGCTCGATCATGCCGCAGAAGAAGAACGTCAGCATGATGGAACTGGTCCGCGCAAAGGCGCACGTGGTGCTCGGTTACCAGCAGCAGACCATGGGCGTGCTTGCCGGGTTGCCGTCCGGCTACAATAAGGACTATCAGGAAACGAAGCGACCTTTCATGGACGCCGTGGACACGACGCTTGGCGCGCTCGCGGTGACTCAGCGTACGGTGTCGAACCTGGAGCCGGACGAGGAGCGGCTGCTCGGCGCGTGCACTCCGGAGCTGTTCGCGACGGACCGGGCGTACGAGCTAGTCGAAGCGGGCGTGCCGTTCAGGGACGCGTACCGCCAGGTGGGCACGAGCCTCCAGGAACTCACCGCGGTGGACCCGCGCGAGAGCTTGAAGCGGCGCACGCATCAGGGAGCGAGCGGGAACCTGGGCCTGGAGGCACACGAGACAGTCGTGCAGGACCGGCTCGGCATGGTCCGCGAGCGGCTACTATCAATCGAACACGGCTGGCGGCAACTGACAGAGGAACACGGAGGAGGAATCGCAAATGAGTAACACGAGCACGGCCACGGCGACGTGCCCTGAGTGTGAGGGAAACGTCCCTGTCGCGGATGTCGAAAAGGGCGAGATCGTGCAGTGCCCCGACTGCGGCGCGGAGCTGGAAGTGCGCGCCACAGACCCTGTCGCGCTGCAGCTCGCGCCCGAAGAGGAAGAGGACTGGGGAGAGTAAGGTATCAGCTTTCAGCAGCCAGCATTCAGCCAACAGGCGGGAAGCTGATCGTTGATGACTGACCGCCAAGCGCTATGAAGATCGCAATGCTGCTGTCACGGGTCCGGGTTGAGGAGAAGTTGCTGCTCGACGCGTTCGCCCGGCGTGGGGTCGATGTCGAGCGTATAGACGACCGGGAGGTCGTCTTCGAGCTCGGCAAGCCCGCGCTGATGTGCGATGTGGTGCTGGAGCGCGCCATCAACCACTCGCGCGCACTCTCCGCGCTGCGCATCTTCAATGACTGGGGCGTGCGCACCGTGAACACCTTCCAAGTCGCGGCGGTGTGCGGCAACAAGCTGGAGACTTCCACGGCGCTCGTGCGGCACGGTGTGCGCACCCCGCGCACACTCGTCGCCTTCACGCCCGAGTCGGCGCTGGAGGCGATAGATCGCCTGGGGTATCCGGTTGTGCTCAAGCCGACGATCGGCTCATGGGGACGGCTGATCTCGCTGGTGAGCGACCGCTATGCGGCGGAGGCGATCCTGGAGCACAAGGAGATCCTCGGCTCGTTTCACCACTCTATCTTCTATATACAGGAGTACGTCCCGAAACCCGACCGTGATATCCGGACGTTCGTTGTCGGTGATGAGACGATCGCGGCGATCTACCGGCACTCCGGCCACTGGATCACGAACACCGCCCGTGGGGGCTCTGCGAGCAACTGCCCGGTCACTGCGGAGATCGATGAGATCTCGCGAGCGGCTGCGAACGCCGTGGGCGGTGGGGTTCTCGCGGTGGACCTGGTGGAAGGTCCCGCGGGTCTGCAGGTGATCGAGGTGAACTACACGATGGAGTTCCGCAATAGCATCGAGACGACGGGCGTGGACATCCCCGGACGTATCGTCGATTATACGCTCGCGGAAGCGGAGAGGGCAGCGGCGTGACCCAGGAGCGAGCGCTGTTGCGCGACCTGGTCGAGCGGTACTCCCCAACCGGCGGGGAGCAGCCAGTCGCCGCCCACCTTGTAGACCATTTCCATCGCGCGGGGTTGGAAGCGAATATCGACGGTGCGGGCAACTTCATCGGCTGCGCGGGACCGGGACCGATTGAGGTTGCGCTGCTTGGCCACATTGATACGGTGCCGGGCGAGATACCCGTGCGCGAGGAGAACGGTCGGCTGTATGGCCGAGGGGCCGTCGACGCGAAGGGGCCGATGGCCACGTTTGCCTCGGCCGCGTTGCGCCTTGCCGCGGACGGCGCGCTCGCGAACACCCGGCTCCTGGTGATCGGCGCGGTCGCCGAGGAGGGCGGGTCGGATGGCGCGCGACACATCGCCGACCGTTACCGACCGCAACACCTCGTCATAGGCGAGCCGGGCGGATGGGACAGCATAGTGCTCGGCTACAAGGGGAGCCTGCGCATCGAGTACCGGCTGGAGCGCACCACCCGCCACAGCGCGGGACCGGACGAGTCGGCGCCGGAGGTGGCGGTCGCTTTCTGGCAGCAGTTGAACGCCTGGTGCACCGAAGTAAACGCGGGCAAGCGCGTCTTCGACCAGCTCTCCCCGGCGTTGCGCACGATCAACACCCGCAGCGACGGGTTTTCGGACACCGTGGAGATGGACATCCATGTCCGCCTGCCGCTGGAATATGGCCCCGAACAACTGCGGGGAAAACTTGGCTCGTGGGCGGGTGATGCGGATATCAGGGTCGTTTTCGGCGACCCCGCGGTCAAGGCGGAGAAGAACACGCCGTTGGTGCGCGCGTTCCTTGGCGCGCTCCGCGAGCAGGGAGCACAGCCCCGATTCAAGGTCAAGACGGGCACCTCAGATATGAATGTGGTCGCCCCCGTGTGGGGATCTCCCATGCTCGCATACGGCCCCGGCGACTCCGCGCTGGACCACACGCCGGAGGAGCACATCAAGCTGGATGAGTACGACCGCGCCATAGTGGTGCTGGAGACGGCGTTACGGAACCTGGACAAGGCGGTGGCAGGGTGAGGATAGGCGTATTGATGTCGCGGGTGCGCGTGGAGGAGAAGCTGATCCTGCGCGCCGCAGAAGCACGAGGCTGCGAACTCATGCGGTTCGACGACCGCGAGCTCGTCTTCGACCTCGACAAACCGGACTTCCCGCCGCTGGATATCATGCTCGACCGTGGTATGGTGCATAGTCGCTCGGAGTACACGCTCCGCATCCTTGAGGCCTGGGGCATCCCGACGGTGAACAGCTACAAGGCAACAATCACGTGCGATAACAAGTTCCTCACAAACATGGCGCTCCTGGAGCACCGCCTCCCGGTGTTGCGCACGATGCTGGCCTATACCCCAGAGTCCGCGTTGCAGGCGATCGAGCGCATGGGCTACCCGGTGGTTCTCAAGCCGAACGCGGGCTCGTGGGGCAGGCTGCTCGCCAAGATCAACGACCGTGACGCCGCGGAAGCGGTGCTGGAGCACAAAGAGATCCTTGGCTCGTATCACCACTCCATCTTCTACGTGCAGGAGTACGTCGAGAAGCCGGGCCGGGACATCCGGGTGTTCATCGTCGGAGACAAGGTCGTCGCGGCGTCGTATCGCAGCTCACCGCACTGGATAACGAACACCGCGCGCGGCGGTGCGTCGGTGCTGTGCCCGATCACGCCCGAGATCGAGGGGCTCGCGCTTGCATGCTCGAACGCGGTGGAGACCGACATCGCAGGTGTTGACCTGGTGGAGACGCCGGACGGCTACAAGGTGATCGAAATCAACGTGGGCGCTGAGTTCCACGGACTGATCGAAACCACGGATACGGACATAGCGGGCGAGATCGTGGAGTATCTCATGGCAAAGGCGAAGAGCGGAATTGCCACGGGCAACGGACTCGTAGGCGCGACAGGTGCTGGGGCGTCAGGCGCCACGGAGGGGGCAGCAGGGTGAAGATATCGATTATCGGGGCTTCTGGATACGGCGGCGGAGAGTTGTTGCGGCTCCTGCTCGACCACCCAGAGGTGGAAGTGGCACAGGTAACATCGGAGTCCAACGCGGGCAAGTTCGTCCACCGGATACACCCGAACCTGCGCAAGCGCGCCGACCTTAAGTTCGTCAGCATGGCGGATCTTGAGCCATGCGACGTGCTGTTCCTCGGCCTCCCCCACGGCCACGCGATGGAGAAGATTGCGGAGTGGCAGCAGCTCGCGCCGGTCATCATCGACCTGAGTGCAGACTTCCGCCTCCGGCGCCCGGAGTTATATCCCGCCTGGTACGGCCACGACCACATTCGCCCGGAGCTGCTCTCCGAATGGGTATATGGCATTCCCGAGCTGCACCGCGAGGAGATGAAGACGGCGAACTACATTTCCAGCGCCGGGTGTCTCGCGGCAACGGCGATCCTCGGTCTGTATCCGTTGTTCCAGGCCGACCTGGTGGACCTGGCGAAGCCGGTCGTGATCGAGGGCAAGACCGGATCGAGTGGCGCGGGTGGCGGCGTGAGCCTGGCCTCGCACCACCCCGAGCGAAGCGGGGCGATGCGCTCCTTCAAGCCGACGGGCCACCGGCACACCGCGGAGATCTGCCAGGAGTTGAGCTTCCACGGCGAGCCACAGGTCGCGTTTTCCGCGACCAGCATCGAGGCGGTGCGCGGCATCCTCTCGACGAGTCACGTCTTCCTGAACAAACCAGTGGACGAGCGGGATCTCTGGCGCGTGTACCGCAAAGCGTACGCGGGCGAACCGTTCATGCGCATCGTCAAGGAGTCTAGCGGCGTGTACCGCTACCCCGAGCCGAAGATTCTGTCCGGCACTAATTACTGTGACGTTGGCTTCGAGCTTGACGAGCGGAGTGGGCGGGTCGTGGTGCTCGCCGCCCTCGACAACCTGATGAAGGGTGCAGCGGGCCAGGCGGTGCAGTCGTTCAACATCCGGTTCGGCTTCCCGGAGACAACCGCGCTGGAGTTCGCGGGCCTGCACCCGATTTAATCACAGTGATACCGATCCGACAGGAGCCAAACGAGTGCTGGTGATCAAGATTGGCGGGAGCAAGGGCGTCGACATGGACCGCTTCCTCGCCGATGTGCCCCATGTGCACGAGCCGATGGTGCTGGTGCACGGCGCGAACGCGGAGCTGAACCAGGTGTCGGAGCAGCTCGGGCACCCGGCGCGCATGGTCACTTCCAGCACCGGCCAGGTCAGCCGCTACACCGATCGCCGGACGATGGAGATCTTCATGATGGTGTACTGCGGCAAGGTGAACAAGACGATCGTTGAGCGACTCCAGGGATTGGGCGTGAACGCCGTTGGGTTGAGTGCACTCGACGGCAAGATTGCACGCGGCCGCCGTAAGCAGCGCATCCGGGTGGTCGAGGACGGAAAGCAGCGCATGCTGGAGGGCGACTACGCGGGCAGCATCCAGGAGGTCGACACTCACCTGTTGCACCTCCTGCTTGACGCGGGGTATGTACCGGTCCTGACCCCCCCCGCGCTCTCGATGGACGGCGAGGCGATCAACGTGGACGGCGACAAGCTGGCGATGGAGCTGGCAGCGGCGCTCTCAGCAGAAAAGTTGTTGATCTTTTCCGACACACCGGGATTGCTTCGAGACGTACGCGACGAAAACACCTTGATCGAGCGTATCACCAGGGACGAGCTGGATGGGGCGATGGCGGTGGCAGAAGGCCGGGCGAAGAAGAAGGTGCTTGCCGCGGGCGAGGCACTGAAGCGTGGCATCGGCCAGGTCGTCTTCGCGGACGGCCGCATCGACGGCGCCATCAGGAAGGCGCTCGCCGGACACGGGACGATCATCGGGTGAAGGTTTTGCGGGTCTACCTCGATACTTCGGTTCTGGGTGGTTGCTTTGATTCAGAGTTCGCGCCATGGTCGAACGGCTTGATGGATGACTTCAGGGCACATACGTTCCACCCGAGACTATCGGACCTGGTTGCGAGGGAGATTGAGCCAGCGCCAGATGGGGTGAGAAACTTGTACGCCGAGCTGGCCGCCTTAGGTGCGGAGTACGCAACAATCAGCGTAAGCGCCTTACAATTAACGGCAGCGTATGAACGACGAGAAGTACTACCTTCGAAGTACCGCAATGATATGCTTCACATTGCATTGGCCATCATTGCCGACGCTGACGTACTTGTCAGTTGGAACTTCCGGCACATTGTGCACCTGGATAAGATACGCTTGTTCAACTCGGTGAACCTGGAGCTTGGCTACAAACCACTTGTTATCCATACACCACGGGAGGTTACGAATTATGGATCAGATTAGTCGGGAGCCCTTTCCGTGGCTGCGGCGCATACGGGATGAGGACTACGCGGCTACTCGCGATATGGGAGACGAGGCGCTTATAGGCTACTTCCACGAGAGAGCTGAGGCAGTGAACGCCAACTTGGGTGTCAACCTTAGCGACCCTGGGGACGATGGGCGGGAGCTAGTGCGCCTGCGCGATGCGAGGCGAGGTGCGTATGGCGACGATGTCTAATGCCGTTCAGAAAGCGCAGCATCTCTACAACTTCAATCCCGGACCGGCGATTCTGCCGCGGCCGGTGCTTGAGCAGGTTCAAGCCGAACTACTCGACTACCATGGCACCGGGCTCTCGATCCTGGAAGCGAGCCACCGGGGACGGGAGTATGAGGAGATCAACCGGGAAGCGGAGGAGCGGCTGAAGCGCCTGCTCCGCGTGGGCAACGACTACCGGGTACTGTTCGTGCAGGGCGGTGCGAGCCAGCAGTTCGGGATGGTTCCGATGAACTTCCTCGCCGAGGGCTCCGTCGCAGACTACATCGTCACTGGTTCGTGGTCGGAGAAGGCGCTGGAAGAGGCAAGTAAGATCGGGCAGACCCACGTCGCCGCCAACACCAAGGACAGCGGGTATCTGCGTGTCCCAAGCCCCGCACAGCTAGAGCTCAGCCCTAACCCGGCGTATGTGCATATCTGCTCGAACGAGACCATCTCGGGCACCCAGTGGCAGCAGTATCCGGACGTCGGCGGTCGGCGGCTCGTCGCCGACATGAGCAGCGACATCCTCTCGCGCCCGGTGGACGGCTCACAGTTCGCGCTGATCTACGCGGGTGCGCAGAAGAACATGGGCAGCGCGGGCGTGACGGCGGTTATCACGCGGACGGACTGGCTGGAGCAAGCACCAACGAACCTGCCGACCATGCTGCGCTACGCAACGTTCGCGAAAAACGACTCGCTCTACAATACGCCGCCCGTGTTCGCGGTCTACGTGATGAACCTCACGCTGCAATGGATCGAAAGCCAGGGGCTCGATGCCATCGAGCAGCGCAACAGGCAGAAAGCGGCGTTTATCTACGACGCCGTCGATACCAGCGGTGGGTACTATCGCGGCCATGCGGAGCCGCAGAGCCGCTCGATGATGAACGTGACGTTCCGGCTCCCGGACGAGGAACAGGAGAAGCGGTTCGTCGCGGAAGCCACCACGGCGGGCTTCGTCGGACTGAAGGGGCACCGCTCGGTGGGCGGTATCCGGGTCTCGCTGTACAACGCGATGGATGTGGACGGCCCGGCGCAGCTTGCAGAGTTCATGGCGGAGTTCGCGCGCGCGAACGGCTAAGCGCGGATACTTAAGGATTGGGCGTGAGACGCACGCAGGAGGTCAGGGCGTGATCGAACAAGAGGCAGCGCAGATACAGGCGTCGGAGGATACCGCGGTCGTGCCGATGTACACGAAGCGGGACATCGCGCTGGTCCGGGGGGACGGCTACCATCTCTGGGACAGCGACGGCAAACGCTACCTAGACTTCGCGAGCAACTACGGCGTGAACATCCTCGGCCACGCCAACCCGGCCGTCACCGCAGCGATCACCGAGCAGGCAGGAAAACTGATCAGTTGCCACCAGAGCTTCTACAACGATGTCCGCGCGGCATACCTGAACCGCCTGACCGGCCTAGTGCCCGTGGAGCTGCATCGCGCCTTCTTTAGCAACTCCGGTGCGGAGTCCGTGGAGGCGGCGCTGAAGTTCGCGCGGGCCGCATCGGGGAAGACCGATGTCGTCTCCGCCCGCCGCGGCTACCACGGCCGCACGTACGGTGCCCTCTCCGCAACGCCGGAAAAGAAATACCGTGAGCCGTACCTCCCCGTGCTTGAGGGGTTCACCAGCGTTGCGTTCGGTGATACCGACGCACTCGCGGCGGCAATCACGCCCGAGACCGCGGCGGTGATTTTGGAGCCTGTGCAGGGTGAGGGCGGCGTCCACCCTGCGCCGGAGGGCTATCTCCAGGCGGCACGCACGCTCACGCAGGAACACGGGACGATGCTGATCCTGGACGAGGTGCAGACGGGCTTTCGGACCGGGCGCTGGTTCGCGTGGCAACACAGCGGCGTGCTGGCCGACTTCCTCTGCCTCTCGAAAGGTATCGCGAACGGTGTGCCGATGGGCGTGACGCTCACCTCCGCAGAGATCGCCACGAGCTTGCCTGCGGGCAGCCACGGCAACACGTTCGGCGGCAACCCGCTCGCCGCCGCCGCCGCGCTCGCCGTGATTGATGAGATCGAGAGCCGCGATCTGCTCGCGCACAGCGCGGAGATGGGCGCGTACATGCTGCAGCGTCTGCGCGGTCTCCAACAACCCGGTATCCGGGAGGTGCGCGGGCTGGGGCTGATGGTCGCGGTCGACCTGCGGGAGCGCGCGACACGGTATCTCCGGGCGCTACAGGACCAGGGCATCATCGCCCTCTCCGCTGGCCCGACAACGCTCCGCTTCCTTCCGCCGCTTGTGATCGATCGCGAGGCAATTGACACGCTGGCGGACATCCTCGACACGCTGCTTACTCAGAGAAGCCAGTCGTGATGCCATCGAAGATGCCGCCAGAACGCGGACGGACGGGAACGGCGCGGACAGCAGCGCATGGTGTTGCAGCTACTGTACTCCGTGCCGCCGATCGCCGTGCGGCCAACAACGACCTTGGAGGTACTCTTTGTCTGGCGTGAAGCGTGTGGTGATGGCGTACTCAGGCGGGCTGGACACGTCTGTCATCCTGGCGTGGCTTCGGGAAACGTACGGTGCGGAGGTTATCGCCTTTACCGCCGATGTTGGGCAAGGCGAGGAGGTCGAGGAGGCGCGGCTCAAAGCGCTCGCGACCGGCGCAAAAAAAGCCCACGCCGTGGACCTGCGCCGCGAGTTTGTCGAGGAGTTTATCTTCCCCGCCGTGCGCGCTGCGGCGGTGTACGAAGGACACTATCTGCTCGGCACCGCGATCGCCCGCCCGCTGATCGCCCGAGAGCTCGTACGCGTCGCAAACGAGGAGGGCGCCGATGCTATCGCACATGGTGCAACAGGCAAGGGCAACGACCAGGTACGCTTCGAGCTGACCGCGTACGCGCTGCGGCCCGAGCTGCGCGTGATCGCTCCGTGGCGTGAGTGGGACATGCGCGGCAGAGCCGACTGCGTGCGCTACGCCGAAGAGCACAACATCCCCGTACCGGTGACCGCCGAGAAGCCGTACTCCGTGGACGCCAATCTGTTCCATATCTCCTACGAGGGCGGGGTGCTGGAGGACCCGTGGACCGCTCCGCCAAAGGGCATGTGGACGCTCACCACCGACCCGGAGGACGCACCCGACGAGCCGGAGATGGTGGAGATCACCTTCGAGTCCGGCAACGCGGTCGCCGTGAACGGCGATCGACTCGATCCCCTACCGTTGGTGGAGTTACTGAATCAGCGCGCCGGGCTGCACGGCGTCGGACGAGTAGACATCGTGGAGAATCGCTTCGTCGGGATGAAGTCCCGGGGCTGCTATGAGACGCCAGGGGGCACGCTGCTGCACCTCGCGCACCGCGCCGTGGAATCGCTGACACTCGACCGTGAGGTGCTGCACCTGCGCGATCAGTTGATCCCCCAGTACGCCGAGATGGTCTATAACGGCTTCTGGTACTCCCCGGAGCGACAGGCGCTACAGAAGTTCATGGATGACATTCAGGAGCGGGTGAGCGGCACGGCGAGACTGAAGCTATACAAGGGCGCGGCGCACGTGGTAGGACGGCGGTCGAAGGACTCTCTCTACGACGAGAGCACGGTCACGTTCGAGGCGGATAACGTCTACAACCAGGCGGACGCCGCCGGTTTTATCCGCTTGCAGGCGCTGCGGCTCCGCACCCACGCCGCCCGCCGCATGGGACCGGGGGAGTAACATCATCGCAACCGCGGTGCGTGACACGCCTGTGGCCAAGTGGACCGCCGGGCGACTTGCCCAATACCGGTATCCCCTCCTGCTTGCTGTGCTGCTCGTCGTTATGCTCGCGCTCCGGCTGGTCGCGCTCGGCTCGTTCCCCGGCAATCTGATGGCCGACGAGGCGGATAACCTCGTGGTGATCTACAACATCCTGTACGGTCGTGCGCCGGGCCTGTTCGGCCTTGACTGGAAGCCGAATCCCGTGTTGAGCCTATATGCTGCAGCGCCGTTCGTCGCGGTGCTCGGCGAGAGCGCGCTCGGAGTCCGGCTCTTGAGTGCACTAACCAGTACTTTCGCGCTCGTTCCGCTGTATGCGCTATACCGTCGGCACCTCTCCGCACCCGCCTGCCTGCTCGCCCTCTCGTTGCTTGGGACCAGCGTGTGGTACCTGAACTTCTCCCGTAGCGGCTGGGAGAACGTCCACATCGT
>JADDPA010000090.1:3608-6594 GCA_016782125.1 Thermobaculum sp. | reverse complement strand
GCCCTCGCGGACCAGCACCAGCGGATTCTCCACGCCCGTCGGTTCCACGTGGCGGAACATCTGTACCTCGGTCAGGTGCCGATCTCGTGTCTGGTCTGCAGCATGATAGAACGCCCGCGATTCGGAATACGGAATGATGGCGTCATCCACGTCGTGCAGCAGGAACAGCTCCGTGCGCAACTGGTCGATCTCGGTGCTTGGCGACACCTCCTTGAGGCGTCGCTGCGTCTCTGGCGGCAGGCCCGCGAGCAGCGCCGGAGCCCGCGCGGGGTCACGGTTTGTGAGTAGTTCGGCCATGCTTCTCCCCTCGGCGCTGAGGCCGGGCGGGTTCAGGAGCACGTTGCCCGCGAAGAGCGGCGCAAGGCGCGAACGGTCCGCTTGAGGAAGCGTGGGTAGGATCATGTCGCGGAAGGTTTCTATCGGCACATTATCTGGCTTCCACGCGATGTGCCGTCCGTCCACATGGATGCTCCGCACGGTGATCGCCTCAACGACCGAAGCGGCGTCGTAGTAGCTGCCAAACAGCTCGATCAGCCGGACGTCTTCCGCGATGCGGGGATCCGCAGCGCCCAGGGCCACCAGAGAGCCTCCAGCACTCACCCCCATGATGCCGACTCGACCGGGGTCCACGTACTCTTGGGCGGAGAGATACTTGAACGCCGCGATGACGCCCTCTTTCTCTTCGGGCACGACGCGGAACCGGGACAACTCCGGTGAAACTGGGACCATGACGACCACGCCGGCACGGGCGAGTGCCTCGGAGAGCCGTACGACATTCGGATTGCGCGTTTCCGGCCCGATGCCTATGTAAAAGACGAAGGCGCCGTGCTGTCCGTTTCCGGCTGGCCGGTACACGTCAGCGGTGGTTGTGCCGTCCTCGACCTTGTAGGACACCTCGAGCCGCACCGGTGACCGGGTGACCAGGCGCAACGGGTATATCGGGGCACCGGGAAAGACCTCGACGAGCAGCGCGGCACTCTTCAGTGCCACTCTGCCCGGATGCGTGACCAGTGCGACGAGGAGGAGCACCAGGAACGCGAGCGTGGCAATGCGAAGGCCCTGCGCTACTCGGTGACGCACTCGGCGCATGCGCTTCATCCTGGTTCCATCTCTCCTGTTTGGCTGCTGTCTATCGCGTGTCAACCAGATGCGTTAGCAGGCGCGTCCGCGCCCGCCGGGTAGGCGAGAATCTGTTTGTGATCGCTCCGGCGGAACCCCTCGAAGAACGTCTCGACGACCTGCTTATGTGGTGACATAGAGCTGTCACCGTTCCCATGCACGCCAGGCGACCTTATAGTAGCAGAAGGCTGAGCCGCGCCTCGTGCCGCTCATCTGCTGCCATGCCGTCCTATCTACGGAAGGGAACAGGCAGACCGTTCGCAGCACGGACGCACTTAAGGCATACTTTGACTGCCGGATCTGTCACGACGGGGAGTCGGTGCATGATCGAATCGATGCCAGTGGTGCGTAGATCGGTCGAGGCCCCGGGTGTCGCGGCTTTCCCGAACACCGGCGAGCGTTCCGGGTACTAACTGGGGAGATACACCGTGAGGAGAACGTATTTTGGGTCGGTCCTGCTGGCTCTTGGTCTGCTCCTGCTCGGGATAAAGTATGGCGCCTCGGCCGTGAAAAGGCCGAGCAAGAGACCTGTGCTCGTAGCCGAGGAACCCCCCGCAAGAAGGACGCGTGCTGGGCCGGCCCTATTGGCCCTCGGTTTGATTCTGCTTGGGGCGTGGTATGTACTTGGCACTGGGGCGCCGAGCGTCAACAGCCGGGACCAGCAGGCTCGCCTGGTGCCAACCGCGCAGATCGAAGCGCAGCGTCCCATGGCCGTCCCGACGTCGCTGCCGGCCAGCACACCTGTGACTACGCGTATGCAGGCAGATCCGGCGCCGACCGCGACAAGGACTCAGCGCGCCGTTCGACCGGCGAGTATACTCCGCCAGTCGAACGGCGCCCATGCCGGGGCTCCAACGCCAACTGCACGCCCCGCGAACACGCCGCGGTCGACGAATACACCTGTTTCTGGAAGCGCAGGCGACCAGAGGATCGTCGCAGACCCTGTTCGCTTCGTTATCGATACGCCGGCGATCCGGGTGGACGCGCCGGTTGAGTACGTCGGCCTGACCGCCGAGCGCGCGATGGAGGCTCCGAAGGGGTGGTGGAACGTCGGTTGGTACGAACGGGGGCCGAAACCAGGCGAGCAAGGCAACGCCGTGATCGCCGGGCACCTGGACTCGGAGTCCGGCCCGGCGGTGTTCTGGCAGTTGGACAAGATCCGGGTCGGCGATGAGGTTAGGGTGGTCGACGTCCAGGGCAGCACCATACGGTTCCGCGTCCGTGAGATTCAGGTGTACTACAATGAGGACGCGCCACTCACCAAAATCTTTGGCCGCTCAGACGGCGCACACCTGAACCTCATCACCTGCGATGGGTACTTCGACCCAGACGCCGGCATCTACGACCGGCGACTCGTCGTCTACACCAATAGAGTCGGCTGAAGCACGCTCCGTCGCCAGAGCATATAGGCGAACAATGCGACACCGAGCAGAGCCGGCACGGTAATGCCCGCCACCGCATTCACGGCGCTCCAGAACGCCAGCGAGATGAGCGTGCTGTCGAGCACGCCCGCGCGAGGTTGGGTCTGCCCCCATGGTGCGAGAACGAGCAGGAGCGCGCTGGCCGCGAGGCTTGATAGCATCCATCCAGCGTAATTGCTCAGGGGAACGCCGTAGTACGCGCCACCCGTGGACCACACCCAGAAACCGAGATGGGCGGCGCCGGGGTCGAGAACGCCATCGAACGCGACCAGCAGGAGTGCCGCCGCTACCCCCCAACTCAGCCAACGGAGCCACGAGTCGGGTCGCTCAACGCGCTCGGTTGCCGCCACCGCGCCGAGAACCAGCGGCACCCACGACACGGGCAACGTCCAGGGAACCAGGCCGCCTATTCGCGGTCCGAGCTTCGCCGCATACGAGAACTCGCC
>JADDPA010000090.1:0-3484 GCA_016782125.1 Thermobaculum sp. | reverse complement strand
ATACTACCCGACGCAATGCTGCACGGTGCGTGATCCCGCACGGGGACACCCATGTCTTGGCCGTTGCTCCGGTACCTGAAGTCCGGACGGACGTCGGGGAACTCGCCGTGACCTTACCATGCCGTGCATTCCCTTGGGCCCTTGCTTCTCCTGAACGGTGACCTCCACAACGTCAAACTCGGTCACCCGTTAAGCATGTCCGCCGTACATCGTGCGGGCGAACGGTGTCAGGCGGCGTTTCAACACCGCGGATGTATGATGGCCATATAATGCATAGTCGTCGACCGGTTCCGGTAGTGGACCCTACGGAACGGATGGGCTGACCAGTGTGGTCAAAAGATACAGGGGAGTACGGGTTGTGGCGACGGAACATGTGGATGCGGGGGCAGCTGATACGAGGGGCGTGCAGCACCCTGATGCGAGTAGTGTAAGCGCGAAGGGTTATGAAGACCCCGCGGTGCTGGAATCCGTTCGCGACGTGCTCCAGGCGAGCGTCACCGATATTGCCCGGCGGTTGCCGGAGGTGGCAGTGCGGAGTTGGGTCCTCGGTCCCGGGAACGTCTTGCAACTCGCCGCACGCGCAGGCGAGGATCGGTGGCTGCGAAAAAGGGCCAACGTGCCGTTTGTGGGCTACCCCTTGACGGTTGGGAGTCGCGTGCTCGGGGTCATCGCCGCGTTCTCGCCGACAGAGCTAAGCGACGAAGCCACCGCGCTGCTTTCCGGCGTTGCAGATAGGGTTGTGGTTGCCCTCGAACTACACGGGATCGGTCGACAGATAAACCTGCAGGACCGCGCCATCGCCGCTAGTTCCAACGGCATCATCATCAGTGACCCGCATCAGCCAGATGATCCGATCATCTATGCAAGCCCCGGCTTCGAGCGCATGACGGGCTACCCATCGGCCGAGATAATCGGTCGGAACTGTCGGTTTCTACAGGGTGACGATCGGGACCAGGAGGGCGTGTCTGAACTGCGCGCGGCAGTCGCCGAGTCCCGTGGCTGTCGCGTCGTCCTTCGGAACTATCGCAAGGATGGCTCGTTGTTCTATAACGAGCTGACCCTCTCACCGGTGACCGATAGGGAAGGAGACTTGATCAACTTCATCGGTATCCAGAGCGACGTTACTGCCCGGGAGCTCATTCAGCAGGAGCGTGATGAGCTGCTTCAACGGGTAGAGAACGCGCTGGCGGTGCGTGACCAGTTTATTTCCATCGCGTCGCACGAGTTGCGGACACCGCTAACAGCGATCAAGGCTCATGCGCAGTTTGTCGAGCGGAAGCTCCGGCGCGACGGCAACCTTGATGCTGCTGCGCGGCTTCAGTTGATCGATCGACAGGCGACGCAGATGGGGGCGCTCATCTCGGATCTGCTTGATGTTTCGCAGATTGAGAGTGGCCACCTGACCTACGCGATGCACGAGCTCGACCTCGGTCCTCTTCTCGATCAGGTTGTTGAGGAGACCCGAGCCGCCCAGCCCAACTTTGTGGTCGAGTGGGAGCGGGAGCATGGCCCCTTCCCCGTCCGTGCGGACGAGGTGCGTATCCGGCAGGTTGCCACGAATCTCGTGTCCAATGCCATCAAGTATTCTAGTTCCGAGTCTCGTCTGCGGATAACCCTGCGTCGGGTGGGAGACCAGGCGGAGTTAAGTGTCCGCGACTGGGGCATCGGCATTCCCGCGGACCAGCAGAGCCGTATTTTTAACCGGTACTTCCGCGCTGGCAACGCGACCGAGAGCGGTCTCAGCGGGCCTGGTTTAGGGCTGCACATCTCGCACACGATCATCGATGCGCACGGTGGTCGACTGTGGTTCGAGTCCGAGGTCGGCGCAGGGAGCACCTTCTATTTCACTCTGCCGATCGCGTCATCGTGAGGGGTACCGAGTAGCCGCTGCGCGTGCGGTGGAGTTGCGACTCCCTCTACCCGCACCTCCGGACCCTGCAGGTGTGTATTTTGCCATCAACCTTCTGTCTACTGCCGGATACCCTCAGCGCTTGTTCGGCTCATTCCGCCCGGCGAGCATCGCCGCCGTGGTGACAGCGGTACCGATCAGTGTCGTTCGCTTTATCACGGGGTGCCTCTGCATCCACGTATAGAGACTATGGCGGAACGCCCACCGGCTGAAATCACCTGTGGTGCGGTCGTCTCCACGGATCGGTTCCTGGAGATTGTCGGGGTGGTCCGGCGATCTCCGCTCCCTTGTCTTCTGAATCCACCAGCCCACCCGCAGCAACGCTGCATCCATCATCCGGGGCGACATCCATTGCGTCGCAAGAATTCCCTTGCCCGCTCCACCCACGATCATCTCACGCACTGGGTGCTGCGCGGCGTACAGTATAGCCTGCGCCACCGTGCCCGGCTGATAGATAGGCAGGGCACCTACCGGCTTCACCCCAACCTTCGTGCGGGCCTTGCTGAAGAGTGGCGTGTTGATCGCGGCAGGCATGATCTGGGTCACACTCACTGGTGCACCATCGTGCCGCAACTCCAGACGGAGCGCTTCGATGAAGCCATCGATTCCGTGCTTCGAGGCAGCATACGCGCTGTGTAGCGGGAAGGAACGCCGCGCCTCGATGGAGGAAATGTGAATGAGCGCGCCACCCGTGGACTTCAGGTGCGGCAGTGCGGCCTTCGCACCGTACATCTGGCCCAGGAGATTTACCTGGATAACGCGCTCGAACTCCTCTGGGGTCGTGTCCTCGAACCCTGCGAAGAGGAGGACCCCCGCTGCGTGCACCCAGGTGTCGATACGCCCGTACTCCGCCACAGCTTTGTCGGCGATCGCCTTTACCTGCTCGTACCGCGCGACATCCGCCACTACTGCCGTCGCCTGCCCACCGCCGGACCGTATCTCCTCGACCAGCGACTGGAGACCTTCATCGCCGCGGGCTGAGACAACAACCTTGGCGCCCTGTCTGGCAAATCGGAGTGCCGCCTCGCGACCAATGCCGCTGGACGCCCCGGCAATCACGACAACCTGTTCTTCTATTGGCTTGAGTTGCATCGGTGCTTCTCCGTCCCCATTACACTACGAAAGCAACACGTCGCTTCCCTACTTTGGTAGCGGTTTCCGTCTGATTCGCCTTTCTCGCGCTCCTGGTAAAGGCATGTTCCTAGCGTCATGCCGTGTAAATATGCAAGGGCTATGCCCCCTTCTGGCGCTACGCGTGTCAAAGAACTACCACACTGCGCCACAGGTGCCGTAGTCCCTTTGCACTGTGCTCTTGCTGGAAACAATATGGATAACATACAGACTGTTTCTATGACGTCTCAACAGCGTACTCGCGTTTGTGCTGATATCATGTTCTGAAGACACCCCCTGACATGCGCCAGCCGCGTGTGAGTGTGCGTGTCCGTCACCGATGGCACAGCCGCCTGCCCGGATATCATGCCTACAATGCCGGAAATCGGGAGTCGGGCATCATTATCTTTGTGAAACCGTATGAGTCCCGTCAAGTGGTGTAAATGGGCTCACGTGGTTCCCGAT
>JADDPA010000118.1 GCA_016782125.1 Thermobaculum sp. | reverse complement strand
GATGAGCAGGAGCTCGACGAGGGTTACGGCGTAAAAGAGGATCTTGCCGACCGGCGGGGGCAGGCTCCCGCCGAACTGGTTCGCGTCGCCGATGGCGCGCGCCGTGAACCAGTAGATCGCAACCACGAGGCAGGACAGCAGGAGCAGGTAGATCGTGAGCACGGCAAACGCCCGGCTCCCCCGCATCCTGCTCCGCAACTCCTTGGTGGCAATTGCCTGCACTACTGTACCTCACCCTTCGTGATCTGCAGGAAGACGTCCTCTAGGTCGCCCGCTTCCTCCGCGAACGCGCGCACGGGCACACCGGCGCCGACGAGCTGGGTGAGCACGGCGGACTCGTCGGGCACGTCCTCGGTCAGTCCGAAGACGAGCCGAGCGGGCGCGTCGTCTGTGTCCGGAGCATCTCCCTGGAAAGCGATGTCCATCACGCCCGGCATCCCGGAGAGCAACCGATGTGCGCTATGGGCACGCGCGGAGACGCGCATCCCCACGCGCTTGCGCACGCTCAGGTGTGCGATCATATCTTCCACGCGGCCCGTCGCCAGGAGCCTGCCCCGCTCGATGATACCGATGTGCGTGCAGACATCGGCGAGCTCGGCGAGGATATGCGATGAGAGGATGATCGTCTTGCCCATTGTGCGCAGCTCCCGGAGCAGCTCGCGCATCTCCACCCGGGCTCTTGGGTCAAGCCCGGAGGCCGGCTCGTCGAGCACGAGCAGGGCGGGGTCGTGCACGAGCGTGCGGGCGAGGCAAAGCCGCTGCTTCATCCCGCGCGAGAGGCTCTCGACATACGCGTACTTCTTCTCCCCAAGGTCCACGAGGTCGAGCAGCTCATCAGTCATCTTCGCGCGTCGGTCGGCAGGCACGTCGTAGCAGCGCGCGAAGAAGTCCATGTACTCCCACGTCTTCATGTCCTCGTACACGCCGAAGAAGTCGGGCATATATCCGATCTTCCGGCGCACAAGGTCCGGCTCGTCGCGAACGGAGTAGCCGTCCACCCACGCCTCCCCTCCAGACGGCGGGAGC
This sequence comes from Thermobaculum sp., assembly GCA_016782125.1. Taxonomy (GTDB): domain Bacteria; phylum Chloroflexota; class Chloroflexia; order Thermobaculales; family Thermobaculaceae; genus JACDAU01. The sequence goes on along the minus strand of JADDPA010000118.1, from coordinate 23,451 downwards.
AAGGTGCACAGGATGCGTATGGAGGTGGTCTTACCCGCGCCGTTCGGGCCGACGAAGCCGAAGATGCTGTTGCGTTCCACCGTGAGGTCCATGCTTTCGAGCGCGACGAGATCGCTGTACCGCTTTGTGAGGGCCTGTGTCTGCACCAGAGCGTCGGCCATCTATCGCTTCCTCCCGGTTACCTTGAGCTCGAACATCTGCGTGGTGAGCGGGGCGTCATTCGTGCTCACGATCCGAATCAATACCTTGCCGTTCCGTCCTATATGGCGTGAGGGATTCGGTATAACTGCCGTAACCTCGGGTGCCTGTCGGGTCAGGGAAAGGGGTGTGTAGCCACCTGAATTCTGGTCCTGTATTGCGGCAACCTTGAGGGTGATCCCAATCTCCGGCAGATCGATCCCATTAGCCTCGGCAGGCGCGTTTGTACCTGGGACCAGGGCTATCGTGGGTGCCGCAAACCCGGGGACCGCTGCCGGACCCACCGGCCCGCCCATGTCCGGCGGCATCATCCCACCCTGCGCCTGCTCCTGCCAGAGCGGGTCGATCGAGAGCGACATCGTTTCGGCGGTGACACCGGTGGGGATCCGGTATTCGAACTCGATCTCGCCCGGATTCCTGGTTCCGGCGGACGATATCGCGGGAATCTCCAGGTTTACCGCGCCGGGCCGGATCTCGGTTCTGCTGTGCAGGATCACCAAACGCTCACCGCTAAGCTCTGCTTTGGCGTCGAGCACGCGAACGGGCTGGTCGGTGGATTTATGCCACGCGAGTACCAGCGCTTCGTCGGCGGGGAGCGGTTGCCCCATACCGTCCGGGCCACCCATTGACATCCGCTCGTACATGTTCTGCACGATCTGCCGCTTGTCCCAATCCTTCGGAGGTCGGTTTCCCTCGAAACCGTTGAAGTTCTGCTCCGAATTGCCGGTCACCTTGGCACTTTGTCCGGGCTGGACGGCACCGATGCTCTCTATGCCGTCCTGAGATACCACATACACCTGGTCCAACGGCACAGCGGAGGTGTTCCTGACCGTCCCCGAGATGTTGGAGCCGTTGCCCGAGAGCGTTGCCTCGATGGCCAGGCTCCCCCCGTTTTCCACCCGTTGTGCCGCGAAGGTCCGCAGGGCGTACACGTCCACCTGAACATCTCGGAGCACACTTTGCTCACCGGTTTCGACGGTGTACATCGGGCCACCGCCCGGCGCTACGGGGTTACCATTAGGATCGAACTGCATATCCATGTTGTCGGGGTTTGGTCCCCGCACGGTGTATCCCGGTGCGAGGGCGAGGTCGTAGTCCCGCCGATTCGTGCTGAACAGACCCGCGTACGTCGTGACACGCTGGGCCCCACCCTGGCCATACGTCTCCACGACGTCGAGTGTGCGCATGGTGGTCCCGGTGCCGCGTATCAGGAAGTTTGCCCCGTATGCAATCCCGGAGAACGCGAGGGTGATCGCGGGCACGAGCACCCACGCAAGCTCTCGGCGGTCCCGGCGCTTCAGGATAAGGTAGAGCACCGGCCCGATCACGAGCGAGTAAACGATCAGAAATCCCGCGACGAGCAGCGTTGGCGGGAGTTCGGCGCCAGCGATGTTGCGGAGGAAGTTTTCGACCGCCCACCCATCGACCGGGACGCCCTGGGATGCGGCCGTGGACGGCTGTGCCGAGGTGGATCGAATCAGCGCAGCGTTTCCCGGCCACTCGCGGAACGGCGGCGCCGACGGGCTCCACGCCAACCACGCAATCGAGCCCTGTCCCGTTGCCCGACGTACGACGAGCGGTCCGTCCGGACTACTCGCGACGACGCGTGTGTCGTTGCCGGGGGTTGCCTGCGTTATCACGCCTCCCGCCGGAATCTGCGAGCCGCCGAGCTTCGCCAGAGCGCTGAGATCCTGGGCGTTGCTCTGCGCGCCGAGCGTAACCGGCATCAGATTGCCGATGCCGGCCGCATTCCGCGCTGCGTCCGGGCCAGCCGCGACGATCAGTGTCCCACCGAGCTGCACCCAGTCGCCGAGCGCCGCCGTCTGCGCCTTGGAGAGCGCGCCCGTATCGACTCCGTCCACCACAAGCGTGTCGACTGCGCCGAGCGCATCCGCCCGCTCAGGGAGGGTCTCGGCCGTGAGGCGGGCGACGACGCTCTCGGCCCCAGCCTCCCGGCTGATCAGCGCGGCGTACGGCGCGGCATCGGGGGTAAGCAGGCCGAACAGGCGAGTGCCGCCGGCTACTTGCGTCAGCTTGTCCTCGCCCCGCGCGACGAGCTGCTTGCCGTCGATGACGCGTACCTGAGCGTTAGCGGCGAACCCGCCGTACTGTGGGTAGAGCGTCAGCAGCTTCGCGCTGTTGTGCGGGAGTTCGACCTCGGAGTAGTACACAATGGACCCATTTTGAACCGGAGCAGTGAGCTCGACTCGTGCACGGAAGCTCTCGCCCTGGTTCGCAAGCCGCACGCGTACCGGCGTCGGGTTCTGCGTGGAGTAGTATCCCTCATATCCCGCATCCACCGTGACGGACACACGTGCCTGTGCTCCGGCGGGCGTGGTCCAGAGGGTCGCCTGAAGCAGCATCGCGATCAGCACGAGGGCGATCTTCAACCAAATGTCCTTCCCAGCACCGCATCAACCGTTGCACTCGTATAACGCCCGGCTCGCGCGCAAAGTTTCAGCGCGGCTTTTCGGACCGTTCATCCCCGTCTATGTGCTTCCTCGGACGGACGCCTGATTGTAACCTAATCGGCCGGCTACCATCTCTCGGGCCGAGCGACTTACGGCTGGACGCCCGCGGCCAACGATCGGCACGGCACCGATATTGCCGCAGCATAATGCACCACACTCGATAATCACCGTATCAGACAGGAGAGTACCGATGCTACAGGCCGCCCTCGTTGGCTGCGCGCACATCCACGCCCCAGGCTTCATAAAGCGGCTGCAGGCACGCTCGGACATCCAGGTCAAGAGCGTGTGGGATCACGACTCTGAGCGTGCGCACCGGCGCGCCGGGGAGCTGGACGCGAGCGTCGTGACCGAACCGGACTCCGTGTGGTCCGACTCGGAAGTGGATGCCGTCATCATCTGCTCGGAGACGGTGCGCCATCCGGATCTGGTGCTTGCAGGCGCAGCGGCGAAGAAGCACATGTTCGTCGAGAAACCACTGGGCATTGGCGCCGCGGAGTCGTATGAGATGGCGGATGCGATCGAGACCGCCGGCGTGCTGTTCCAGACCGGTTACTTCATGCGCGGCAATGCCGTGAACCGCTTCGTGCGCGATAAGGTGCAGCAGGGCGCTTTCGGCACGGTCACCCGCGTCCGTGCGTCCGTCGGGCACGGCGGCTCGCTCGGCGGCTGGTTCGATACGGAGTGGCGCTGGATGGCCGACCCCCAGCAGTCGGGCCTCGGGGGCTTTGGTGATCTTGGCACGCACGCGCTCGACCTGTTGTTGTGGTTGATGGGCGAGGAGCGCCGAGTTGAAAGCGTCACCGCGAGCATTGGCCGGGCGACGGGCCGGTACGGCGAGACGGATGAGTACGGCGAAGGGCAACTTCGCTTTACAGGCGGCGCGGTGGGTACGCTCGCCGCGGGCTGGGTGGATCTCGCCAATCCCTTCCAACTCCTCGTGAGCGGTACGCGCGCTCATGCCCACGTGGTCGACGGGACGTTGTACTTCAAGAGTGAGGACATGGAAGGCGCGGACGGCACGGAGCCGTGGACGGATCTGCCCGAAGGGCTGCCCCACGCATTCGATCTTTTCCTGGATGCTGTGACCGGCAAGCCGGATGTGCCGCTCGTCACGGCACGGGAGGCCGCGCTACGCTCCGCCGTTATGGAGGCGATGTACCAGGGCGCCGAGCGCGGCACATGGCTTAGCCCCGCCACCGATCCCGTCGGAATGGCGGACGGCTGATACGGTTTTGGGGTCCGGATGGTACCAAGGTCGGTTTGGGGTCCCTGTCCTTACACCCTTGGCTGTGCGATCTGATCGGGCCTCTATGGCTCCGGCAGGAGTGCCAAGTCGCCCTGTTATCTCAGATCACTGCGCTGGTCGACCGAAGAGCAGTCATCGTGGTCTACGACGCGAACTTGAACGTACCTGAGGTTCGCCTTCCGACAGTCTTGTGAGCGAACCCGCTGCTCCCTATCCTTGATTGGCGAGTCCTTGCAAGGACCGCTTGGGGATTGGTCAGGAGGGGGTAACATCGTGACGACGCGGGTACGGCTACTCGTTGGCACTACCAAGGGACTGTTTACCTTTGAGTCGGACGCCGCAAGGCGCGAGTGGAGGCCCAGTGGACCGCACCTTGGCGGCTGGGAGGTCTACAGCGCGCTGGGCGACGGAAGTCAGTCCGAGCGCATTTTCGTTGGCACCTCCCATATGGCGTACGGACCTTCCATCCGGGTGAGCGACAACGGCGGGCAAAACTGGACGCAGATCGCCGAAGGGCCGCGCTACCCCGAGGAGAGCGGCTTCGCGCTGAACCGGGTGTGGCAGATCGTGTCGGGCCATCCTTCCGAGCCGGACACCCTCTACGCCGGCGTTGATGAGGCTGGTCTGTTCGTCAGCAGGGACAAGGGCGCAACCTGGACCGAGGTCGCATCGCTCACGAGCCACCCGACGCGTTCGGACTGGTTTCCGGGTGCCGGTGGTCTTTGCCTCCATACGATTCTGATCCATCCCGACAACCCCCGTAGGATGTGGGTTGGCATCTCCGCTGTGGGCGTGTTCCGCACCGATGACGGTGGCGAGACCTGGCGGACGTGCAACGAAGGGCTTGCCCGCGTGCCGGTCGGGACGCCGCACCCCGAGGTCGGCTACTGTGTCCACAAGATGGTGCTCCACCCCGACGACCCCGATACGCTGTACATGCAGTACCACCAGGGGGTGTTCCAGTCGAACGATGGGGCGGAAACGTGGTTCCCCATTGAGGATGGCCTGCCGGGAGACCGCATCTCAACCGAGCTGGGCGCGCCGTTCGGTTTCCCGATCGTTATCTCTCGTTCCGGCGACCGCTTCCTCGTGCCACTGGAGAGCAGTGACCAGCGCACGATGCGTGACGGCAGACTGCTTGTTTACGGTAGGCGTCGAGGCAGCGACCGATGGGAACCGGTCGGCGATGTTGTGCCGGACGAGCCGCGCCATGTGAATGTCTTGCGCGACGCGATGACCGTGGATTCCCTGGAACCGTACGGTGTTTACTTCGGGACGACGTCAGGCGAGGTGTTCTGTTCCATAGATGGTGGGGTGGGCTGGGACCGCCTGCCCGGCCAGTACGGCCGCATCCTGTGCGTCAAGCCGTGGATACAGGAGGGCGAGCATGCCGCTTGAGGTGAGGATCCCACCTATGCTGCGCGACTGCGCTTCGGGACAGACGCGGTTCTCCATCACGGCGGGCACGCTCGAGGAAGCGCTCCGACGACTCTTCGAGACGTATCCACTGCTCCAAGTTCATTTGTATGATGAGACCCAGCGACTGCGGCAACACGTGTTGATCTTCTTCAATGGGGAAAGCGTGGCCCGGCTCGATCACCTCGACATCCCGGTGCGCACCGGTGATCAGCTCACGATTCTGCAGGCCGTCTCCGGAGGCTAGCGCAGTAGCGTCGCATGTGACCAGGCGCATCGGCCCGAACCATGCTTGGGGCTTCCACGCATTTCCCCTACGGTCGGGTTATTTGGACTCCGGCTGATGGGTAGTGCAGCTGTCATTCCGAGCCCGCGAGGAATCCGTGGTACGGGCTACGGATCCCTCTCTACGTTCGGGATGACACGCAGCATCATTCAGCCAAATCGCGCATTACCCCAGGTCGCAAATCGGAGGCGGACACGGGCAGCGCGAGACCCTGCGCGCCGGGTTTCGATTGCGTGGCCTCCGGGTAGTACCGCGCGAGCAGGTCGAGCCCGATCTTGGCGCGGCGTACCCGTTCCCGGCTCAAGGCCACCGCGACGCTTTCGAGGTGCGTACCCGCTGGGTAGATGTTTGGCGCGTTGCGAAGGCCAAATTTGATATAAACCGGCGCCGCGATGCGCACGATCTCGGGTATCTCGTAGTGGCGCACGAAGCCACCTAGGTCGTCGGGCGCTTCAACGTACACGTCCAGCGGAATATCCACCGCCTGCCGTATCGCGGCGAACTGCGCAAGCGAGAGGTCGGTCGGAACGTTGTAGGTGTCCGCGCCGAGGTTCTCCATCAGCTTGACGGAGGCGGGGTTGGCGGCGGCCATCATGACACTCATCTTGAATTGCATACCGGAAGGCAGCTCGCCCGCCTTGCGCATCTCGCCCGCGACCCACAACGCGCCCTCGTCCGCAAGCAGCACACTGCGGATGCCGAGCGAGGCGGCTCGCCTGATGTCTTCCAGGCAGTGAACGAGTTGCTCCTGGCCACGCAACCGCGGAGCAACCGTGCGGCCACCGCTGGAGACCGCCATTGCGCCAGTGTCCCAAGCCGCGTTCGGGCGCGCGAACAGGCTCACTTCCATCTGCTGGGCCGCCGCAAGCTGGGCCATCTGCTGGATCTCATCATCGGTCATCAGCATCACGCCACTGCCCTGCGAGACGCGGTGGATCGTAATGTTGTATCGGTGCGCGTCCTGGATGATTGCCGCGAGAGCGTTCGGGCTCTCGGTGCTCGGCAGCTCAACGCGGTACTGTGCCCCATCCGGGAAGCGCTTCTCGCTTGCCGGGAGCTGCTGCAGGTCTCCGGGGGGAAGTCCCATCCGCTCCAGGAAGCGTCTCGTCGCGTGCATCACTCACCGTACCCCGGACTGCTGTCCGGTGCGAAATAACGCCGGCAATGCCGTCATGTGAGCACTTCCAGGTGTCCGATACCGTTGTACCACTCGACCTCCCACTCGCCGTCGCGGAAGTGGACGAGGCTCGCCGAACCGCTCGCGAGCTTTGACTTACCGGTGCCCAGCGTGCCATCGGTGATCGCGGCGAAGATCAGGTGCAGCACCTCCCGGTGCGACACGAGTATCAGCCGCTTGCCGGGATGGCACGCGATGAGGTGGTGCATGCCTCGCATCGCGCGCTCCTGTACGGCTGGACGGGGCTCGGCGCCGGGTATGTCCCCGTCGGGAAACGACCGGGCACGTTCCTCAACGGTCATCTGGTATGCCGCGCCAGGCTCGCGCGCCTCGAACTCAGTCATTACCTCGACACCGGTGAGCCCGACGCGGTGTGCGACGATGAGCGCACTATCGTGCGCGCGCCGTGTCGGGCTCGCCGCGATGAAATCCCACTCGAATCGCGCGAGGAAGTTGGCGCACCACTGGGACTGACGGCGGCCAAGTTCGGTGAGCGGGCGGGTCTCCCGGCCCTGCAGCCTGCCCTCGTGATTGGCTATCGTCTCCCCATGCCTGACGAGGCAAATCGTGGTGTCGATGGGGCTTCTCCTTATCTGCGGGGGGCAGCGCCACCGTGTGGGGCGCCGCAGCCGACATGCTGGACCCGCTCTGTCTCACCCCTAGCGTTCGGTTGCAAAACCGTCCAGGTGCCCGGTGCCATTGTAATCTGCGAGCCGCCACTCACCCTGCTGGTACTCCAGCAGGGTGATCGAGCCAATCTTGAGCTGGCTGATGCCGGTGCCGAGCTGACCGCCGGACACCACCCAGACGATGCCGTTGATCCCCTCTCGGTGCGCCACGATCAGGATACGCTTCCCCTCGTTCGTCTGTGCCAGATGATTCAGCCCCCGCATGGCGCGTTCCCGCACGTGCTCGCGCGACTCCGACCCCGGCACCTGGCCATCCGGGAACCGTTCGTCAATCTCCCGGGGTGTAAGATTATGGGCCTCCCCCGGTTCGCGGGCCATGAACTCCGGTACGATCTCTATGTGCGTGATGCCCAGCCGCTGCGCGATCAACTCAGCGCTCTGCAAGGCCCGCCGGGTGGGGCTACTCACGAGCAGGTCCCACGGGTACGCTGCCAGATGCTCTGCGCTGAGGCGTACCTGCTCCTTACCCTTCTCGTTCATCTCCCGGTCTTCGCGTCCCTGAAGGCGCTGATCACGGTTGGCGTCCGTCTGCCCGTGCCGGACTAGCGCGACGGTGGTCGTCACGGGGGACGTTTCTGCCACGGTTGCGACTGCCGGGCGGACAGCCTCACGCATGGACGGGGTTTGCTACTAGAGCGTTGGAGTACGACGCAGCACTCGGTCGCACGTGAGCGAGTGCAGAATGACGCCATCCTGCTCCACAGGCACCGCACATCCGCTCGCTTACGATTGCTCGATCCGATCTCGCTAGAACGTGGTCAGTTTCCCGGCTCATACACAAAACGCCTTCCGCTCGCGGGCAATAGGACGGGCAGCTCGGGGTGGGTCGCGCGGACATATTGCACGAGAGCGCCGGGGCTGCCGAGGTTCGCCTCAAACATATCGTAGTGGATAGGGATGAGCAGATGCACCCCCACGTCGGCAGCGAGATCCGCAGCCTCACGCTCGTCCATGTTGCCGGCGATATCCTGCCGTTCCCGGTAGTAGCCTCGCCCGTTGATGGGCAGGAGTGCCACATCGGGCCGCAGGTCCCGCAGTCGGTCCGCAATTCCATCGTAGAGGATAGTGTCGCCCGCGTGGTACACCTGTACGCCATTGAAATCGAGAACGTAGCCGACGTATGCGTGCTGCCCTTCGTGATCAGTCTCGAAGTCGTACACCGCTGGAGGTGAGCGGAACGCGTGCATCGCTGGGACGGCGGTGAGTGTCACGCCGTTCAGTGTCACCGGCTCGTCTACGCGAGCACCGACGATTCGCTCCGCCGGGATGCCGATATCAGAAAGCCGCCCGGCCAGCGGCTGAGGCACGACAAAGCTCGCGTTTGGCGACGAGCGCGCTATCTTGGGGAGTGCGGGCTCGTCAAGGTGATCGATGTGGTCGTGCGTGATAAGCACCAGGTCGGCCGGTGGCGCTTCCTCGGGCCCGAACGGCGGGGGGATGAGGCGGCCGTCCATCTCCGAGAGGAACGGGTCAATATACACCGTTGTCCCCGCCCCCTTCAGCAGCACACTCGCCTGCCCAAGCCACCAGAGTGCGATCGTGCCCTCGCGCACCTGGGTGGCAGCGACATCGGCCAGTATCTCCTTTGCGGGTGGCATCATCATCGCTCCTCCTGCGTTTCATGCTGCACGAGCACCTTGAGGGTACCTGCGTCCTTGGCAACAAGTGTATCAAGCGCGGACTGGTATGCTGCCAGTGGGTATGTGTGCGTGATAAGCGGCCCGAGATCGAGCAGACCCGCGCTGAAGAGTTGCAGCGCATAGGACCAGGCCGCAGCGTTCGCGCCGCACGTCCCGATAACGGTCAGGTGCGCGAGCACGAACAGGTCCGGGTTTATGTCCAGGCGCGCGCCCTCGCCAGCGACCCCCTGGAGCGCAACGATTCCGGAGCGGCGCGCGAGCTGAAATGCCTGTGCAACCGCGGCAGCATTTCCGGCACCCTCGAACACCAGATCGGCGCCTCGTCCTGAGGTGACGTGCGCGATCAGCGCCTCGACATCGTCCCGCTTGTAGTTCGCGGTGTGCGTTGCGCCCATCCGCCTGCCCAGCGTGAGGCGGTCATCGCGTGAGCCGACGAGTATCACGGCTGCGGGGCTGTGGAGCCGAGCTAGATGCACTGCAAGCTGGCCGATCGCGCCGTCGCCGATGACCACCACTGTGCATCCGGGCCGCGGTCGGGCGCGCAAGAATGAGTCGGCGACGACAGCCGTCGGTTCAAGCAATGCGGCGTGGGAAAGGTCGGCATCCGCGGGGAGTGTGTGTACGAGTCGTGCGGGAACGGCGACGTACTCGGCGAAGCCACCGGGACGCGTAAAGCCGACCTCGTGATATCCTGCCTCGCACAGGTTCGTGAGTCCGTTGCGGCAGTTTTGGCAGGCGCCGCAGTACACGAAGCCTTCCGAGACGACTTTGCTTCCTACCTCGACTCCCCGAACCCGCTCACCAACTGCGGCAACGGTGCCGCTCCACTCGTGTCCGGGGACGACAGGGTAGCGAATGAACTCCGCGGGCCGTGTGCCCTGGTAGACCTCAACATCGCTCCCGCAGATACCGGCGGCGTGCGAGCGAATCAGCACTTCGTCCGGACCGGGGCTAGGACACCCTATCTCCGCGAGCCGCGCCTCGCCTGGTGCCTCGATCACGACTGCTCTCAACAGCGCGGCTCGCGGATCGCCTGCACTGTCTTCATACTCGCACCTCCGCGCCTTCGTTTTGAAGCTTACTTCCTTGGCTTTGGCCGCACTTCAATGTTAACACGCCACCCGGCGGTTATAACGTCCATTCCCGTCCGCACGCTCGCACGCGAACACCGGAGGCATCCCCGTAGAGCACCTGAACGCTCGGCTCCATCTGGCCCGTCGCGTGGTCTCGACGCTGCGCATAGGTTCCCCACGCGCGGCCGGTGCTCCAGAAAGTGCGGAAGTCCTCCGCGTTGATCCTGGGCGCGAACGTCAACTCACCGCGCGCCATGTCGCACGCGAAGCCGCTCAGCGCCGGCAGCAGACCCCAGCTTGCCATTGAACGGGCGTAATGGTTGCCGCACTCGACCTCGTTCCACGGATTCCGGCGCACGCCGGCGTGCCGAGCGCGCACCGCTTGCACGATCGTGAGCCCCTCGTCCACCAGTCCCTCATATATGAGGTGTGTGGCCACCTGGTACTCGATGCCGGTGAACACCTCGTCGGAATACGGGAACGGTACCCGTGGCCGTCCACCGCGCGGCCAGGAGCACACCAGCAGGCCCGACTCGTCGTTCAGTACGTACGTCCGCTGAGTGTTGACGTGGTCGGTGAAGTCCTGCAGGTAGTTGTTGCGGTAGATGGATTCGAGAGCAGTCCGGACGCGCTCACGCGGCAGGAGGTATCCGAGGCCCAGCAGGTGCGCCATCTGCTGGGCGAACAACTGATCAGACAGGCAACCCGTGCCGTGCTGGTACGGATAGGCGTCGACATCGTCGAGTCGCTGCTCGTAGTACTCCCCGTTCCAGCACAACGCATCGAGCCGCTCGGCACTCCCCGCGAAGGCCGCCGAGTACCGTTGGGCGGCGGCGTCGTCCCCGAGATAACGGGCGATCTCCTCGGCGGACCGCAGTGCGCCAAGGAAGAACACGCCTGTGAGTGGGTTCGGCCCGTAGAACTCGATGTCGTACGTGTTGTGCTGGCGCCCATCCAGGATCAGATCGTTGTCCGTGTCCCAGTACTCGACGGCGTACCGCAGTGCCGCCTGGACAGTTGGCCACATCGCTCGCAGAAACGAATCATCGCCGGAGAGCCGCCACTCGCGGTAGACACGCATCACAGTTCCAAGCTGTCCGTCCGCGGCAGCCTCGTGGTCCCACACCGACTCGAATATCTTGAGCGCGCGGAAGTTCATCTTGCCATCCGGTTCGGTTTCGTCGAGCAGCTCCGTTCGGCGCATGCTGCGCTCCAGTCCCGGGAAGAGGAACGCAGCCGTCTGGGCATAGTTCCACACGTGTGTGCAGGTGCCGGGACAGCACCCCTCATTGTCGAAGCAGCCCTCCCAACCAAGAAATCGTCCGTCCTCCAGCCAGAAGCAGGTGGTACTGCGAAGGGCGGCGACGTTGCTCGCAACCGCGTCGATGACGAACGCCGGCATGGTGCTCTGGAAGAGTGCGTCGTGGTACGCACGCGTCTCGTGTTCCAGCCGATCACGGTGCTTCGCGAGATACCGCGCGACCTCCCAAGAGCTGTCGAAGCGCGTCGCATAGTGGTTGCGGATCGTTTCGCGTCCCGGGCGCCGTACTCGCGCATTCTCGTTCCAACCGTTGATGCGGTTTGGAAAATACCACGCGAGCACAAACCTGAAGTCTCGGCTCTCACCAGGGGCGAGCGTCGACGCCACTGCCACGGACCCCGTGTCGGTCTTCCCATCCTCCGAAGGGGTGTCGATGCCCAGGTCCTCAAGGCGTCCATCTACTGAGAAGTCGTTCCAGAACTCCTCCAGTGCTTCGTGTGCCCACGAGCCACGGCGCCAAACTGGCTTGCAGGTCACGGGGTCGTCCATCGCCGCGAGAGCGAGGTCACCGTACCGCAGGTCTTCTGGCGTGTAGCGCTCGGAATGGAGGTACAATCCGGCCAAGCCATCGCTCTCGCGGCGCACATTGCAGTTCGCGCCGCCCTGGGGTACGTGCGGGTGGCCGAACTGGCCGATCTCGGCGCCTCCGACGGGATTGAGGATCGAACCCACGATACTGACGTCGACCGGTTCGTGCGAAGCGTTCGAGATGGTGTACGTGAGATAGGCGCCTGGCAGGCCGGAGTCTTCGGCATTGAGCGGTATGAGCGGGGTATATGCTTCGAGACTGACCTGGACGGGTAAGTGAGGATCCTCAAACGTTATCCAGACGATGGGATATTCGCCCAGCATCGTGGATCCTTCAAAGTGGGGTAGCCCGGCGGCGGTGCTTTGATGGTACCCGTGTGATTCGACGTGGGGAGCCCGGACAGGCGATTGCAGCACTCGCGTCACCGGATCTGCCCCCCGCGCGCAGGCACGAATCGCGAACCACGTGTTGGGTAAGGTATACCCTTTGGCGGGTCGGTTGAAGATCTCCCAGTCGCGTAGCTCGCCTCTGCTGCCGAGCGAGACGTTCCCGGCACCGATGCCGCCAAGGAGGAAGGCCGCCGCGGTCGCTTCAGGTCCGAGCGTGCGAGGCTCCTCCGGATCCTGTACCGTGATCTGAGCGGTAGTGCCATCCCTCACGTGACATCCCCTTCACACTCGAGTCTTGGCGCTGCACCGGTGCTTGCCGTCACCCCGCATCCGTGAGGTCGTCCAACGAAGCCCTGTTGGTCTCCGGTCCTCACCCCGCCTGGTTGATCTGCACGGTTTTCGTCTCCGTGAAGAACTCGATGGCCGCTGGCCCCTGCTCCCGGGAGTGGGAGCTGGAGCCTCGCATTCCGCCGAACGGTGCGTGGGGATCGACACCGGTCGTGTCGCCGTTGACCCGGACCATGCCGCACTCGATCTCCTGGATATACTCCAGGGCGGCGTTGATATCGCGCGTGAATAGCGAGACGCTGAGACCGTATTTGGTCCCGTTCGCGATCTGCAGCGCCTCCGCGATGTCCGCCGCGCGCTGTACGACGAGCAGCGGGCCGAACACCTCCTCCTGCGCGACCGTTGCGTCCGGCGCAACGCCGACGATCACGGTCGGCTCGAAGAAATAGCCCTCTTGCAACGCCTCATCGGATGGCTTTGAGCCACCAAGCACGACCTCTCCGCTCCTCGCGCCCTCCTCGGCGTACTTGCGTACCTTCTCCTGGGAATCCTGTGTGATGAGCGGGCCGACCGCGCTCCCGGGGTCCGTCGCGGGTGCGAGTGGCAGCGCCTTGATCTGCTGCGTCAGCCGCTCCACGAACGCGTCGACGGTGTCCGAGGTAACGATGGCGCGCGAGGTGGCCGTGCACTTCTGGCCCGCGAAGCGCATCGCCCCCGCCGCGACGAGCTTCGCCGCCTGATCGAGATCGGCGTCGCCGAGCACGAGCGCGGCGTTCTTGCCGCCCATCTCGAGCTGATACTTGATGTTGCGCCGGGACGCGGATTTCGCGATCCGCGCGCCTACGCCGTCGGAGCCCGTGAATGTAACGGCGCGCACGCCGTCGTGGTTCACCAGCGCATCGCCCAGCACGGAGCCCTTGCCGAGCACGAGGTTGAGCACCCCTTCCGGCAGCCCCGCCTCCGCAAACACCTCCACGAGCCGGTGGGCGGTGAGGGATGCGACCTCCGCCGGCTTCCAGATGATCGTGTTGCCGTACGTCAGTGCGGGCGCGATCTTCCAGAGCGGGATGGCGAGGGGGAAGTTCCACGGACTGATTACCGCCACGGGACCGAGTGGCTGCCGGAGGGTGAATTGGATGCTGCCCGCCTGCTGTGCGGGGATCACCGAGCCGTTCGGATGAACGGCCTCCTCGGCGAAGTAGCGCAGGATCATCACACCCCGGTCCGCCTCCATCCCCGCCTCGCCGATCGGCTTGCCTACCTCGGAGGCCATCAGTGCCGCGAACTCGTCGCGCCGCGACGCGAGCACGTTGGCCGCCCGGTGTAGTACATCCGCGCGCGCCTGGCCAGTCCCCCGCGACCACGGCCTGAATGCACTTTTTGCGGCCTCCGCTGCGCGGTCGAGGGTCTGTGGTCCTGCCTGCGGGACCTGCGCGAGTACCTGCGTCGCGTCCGAAGGATTCAGGTCCGGGGTGTGGTCGCCTTCAGAAATAGAAAGCCATTCGCCGCCGACAAAGTGCGACAGAGTCGCCGAATCAACTGCCATCAAGTTCTCCTAACCATAATGCGTGTAGCACGGAAGGGGCGTGCACGAAGTATGCCGTAGGCCGGACACTCACCGTGCTGCCTACCCGGAAAAGATGGCGGACGCGGCGAAGGAGAGGTTCGGCAGGGTGATGGAATCGATGGGCTCATCGAGCCCGGCACGGGCGTGCAGGACGTATCGGCCATCCACTAGCGCGAACACCTCAACGATCTCGGCCTCCGGGCTCACCAGCCAGAGCTCGCCAACGCCGAACGCGGCGTAACGGTCGCTCTTCACGGTCCGGTCGTGCTGGGCGGTGCTCGGCGAGAGTATCTCGATGACGATGTCTGGTGGGTTCTGGATTCCGTAGTCCAACCGAGGTAGCTCCAGGCGCCGTGTCAGCACGACGAGATCCGGCACGAGAACCGTACCGCCATCCAAAATCAACGCTATCCCTGGGGAGAACACCTCACCCCCCATGCCCGTCACCTCAGGGTCAAGCAAACGGAATAGGTCGCGAGCGATGGTCTGATGTCGGATGCTCGGAGGCGTCATCTCGTGCAGCTCCCCGTCGATCAGCTCGTATCGCTTGCCGTCGCTCGGATATTCACGAAAGAACTGCTCCGCGGTGAGCCGCATGCCTTGTGGACGGACTGCCATTGAAGACCTCCGCGTATCGGTCGCTTCGAGAACGATTCTTCGCTCGTCAGACGGTGAACTTGCCGCCGTCGTAGCAGACCTCGCCGTCGGCGTACACCTTGCCCTCGCGCAGGTCGCAGATCATATCCCAGTGGAGTGCGGACTCGTTCTTGCCCCCGGTCTCCGGGTAGCTACGACCCAGCGCCATGTGCATCGTGCCACCGATCTTCTCATCGAATAGGATGTTGCGGCTGAAGTTCTGGATGCCGTAATTCAGGCCGAACGCAACCTCGCCGAGGAAGCGCGCGCCGGCGTCCTGATCAAGCATGGAGTGCAGGAAGTCCTGTCCCTTGGCGGCGGTAGCCTCCGTTACCTTGCCGTTCTCAAACACGAGCTGCACGTCCTCGACCTCGTTCCCGCCGTACACCGCGGGGTACGTGAACCGAACGTGACCGTTCGCGGAGTCCTCTATAGGCCCCGTGAAGATCTCGCCGTCCGGGAAGTTGTGGCTGCCGCTCGCGTTGATCCACTTCCGTCCCTTCGCCCAGTACGTGAGGTCGGTGTCTGGCGCGACGATGTGGATCTCGTCGTGCTGAGCCAGGAAGTCCGCTATCCGTTGTTGTTCCGCCTGTACCTTCTGCCAGCCGGCAGTCGGATCGTCCTGATCCAGCAACCCCGCACCGTACACGAACTCTTCGTACTCGGAGAGCGACATCCCGGCATCCTGTGCATAGGCGTGCGTGGGAAAGAGGGTGAGGCACCAGCGCAACTCGTCCGCTGCGGCCCGCTGCATGTAGCGCTCCATGATCGGTGCGTTGGTCTGTGAGACCATGGCCATTCGCTTCGGGTCTACGCCGCTGAGAGCCTTCGTGTTCTCCTCGGCCAAGATGTTGAGTGTCCTGTTGTAGTGCTCGATCTCCTGCATGCGCAGCGGCGAGAGATACTGTAGCTGCTCCTCAGAACCTTCCTTCAGCAGGACCTCGGGCAGGCCGCCGAGGTTGATCCGTGTGCTGACGTGCGCGCCGGCACGCACCGCCTCCCGATATGCCTCGCGAACGAGTGGAGCACCTAGCGGCGTGGATGTAATCAGGAGCCGGTCACCCGGTTCCACGCGCAAGGAGTAGCTGATCAGGACCTTCGCAAGTTTCGCATGCCGTGGATCGGCCATCGGTTCATCCCTTCTAAAGTGCTGCTTCTACCACCAGGTCGGGGTGCCGTAGCGCTCCTCTTTCCAAGGGTCGCCATTCATGTGATAGCCCGCGTCCTCCCAGAAGCCGGGCCGGTCTTCGGGCAGGAACTCCAGCCCGCGCAGCCACTTCGCGCTCTTCCAGAAGTATCGCTTCGGCACGAGCAGCCTGAGGGGATAGCCGTGCTCCGGGTCGAGCGGCTTGCCGTCGAACTGGTAGGCGAGCATTACGTCATCGTCGAGCAGCACCTCGAGCGGGATGTTCGCGGTGAAGTTGTTCTCCGCGTGGGCGAGCACGAACTTCGCCTCCGGCTTCGGCTTCACTAAGTCTACGAACTGCTTGAAGGCGACGCCGTCCCAGCGGGTGTCGAGCTTGCTCCAGCGGGTGACACAATGGATGTCCGTCGTGACCTCGGACCTGGGCAGCGCGGCGAACTCGTCCCACGAGAGCGTGATCGGGTTGTCGACCAGCCCCCAGACCCGGAAGTCCCATTCGGCGAGGTCTCGATAGTCTGGCACGGAGCCGTAGTGCAGGACGGGGAACTTCTTGGTGACCACCTGGCCGGGCGGCACGCGCCCCTCGTGTTCCGCCGTTCGCCTGCCTCGATTGAAGAAATCGAACGCCATCCTTGGGGTTTCCTCCGGGAACTGCGTGACTCGCTAACCAGCGTACGAGTATAGCAGACGAGTTTGCTCGCTCCCGTTGTCCCAGGTCCGGGCCAACAGCCACGCAGATGCGACGACCCACACGGCCGCGCCTATGCTGTGGGACGCTGAATTGTCTCCTAAAGCGTAAGAACTGGATAGCTCTCTATGGTTAGGTCCGCTGCGCGATACCGCGGTCGGTACAGCTTGGATACGACCTACGCCGGAACCGGCTTCGCGCCCTGCTTGCCGTACATCTCCATGATCTCCTGCACCGTTGTGGCGTCCTCGGGACGCTTGTCGAGGTCGCGAAAGCTGATGAGGCGCGGGAAGCGGAGCGCGTAGCCCTGCTTCTCCCCGTTCATACCGGCGGTATGCACAGGCGATCGGGTGATCTCGTCGGCGAGGACTTCGATGACCACTTCGGGTTCTACCCACACGCTCGGCTGCAACAGACTCTCAACACGTGCAGGCTTTTCCGCGCTGACGTACGGCTCGCAGCGTTCGCGCACTTCGCGCCACTCGGCGTCCGTGAGGCCGGTGCCGATCTTCGTGATGCTCGGGAAGATGTCGCGCTCCCGGTCGTACACCCCGACGAGGAGCGCGCCGACGCCGAATGCGCTGCGCTTCCCGCGACCATAGATGTATCCGATGACCACACAGTCGACCGTGTCCTGCAGCTCACCAGATTGGGCACGCTTCAGCTTCACCCAGTTGTAGTTGCGTGCGCCTGCCTGGTACGGGGAGTCGAGCTTCTTGGCCATGATGCCTTCCAGCCCGCCCTGGACGGCGTCGTTGAAGACCGTCATCAGGTCCGACGCCTCGTTCGCCACTATCTCTTCCGAAACCAGGATGGTGTCACCGGGCCGGATCAGGGTCTGCAGGCGCTCCCGCCGCTCCGTGTAGGTGAGCGGCGTGATGTTCTCACCATCGATGTACAGCACATCGAACGCGAAGAGCCGGAGCGGTAACTCCAGCGCCGTGTCCGCGACGTTGTGCTTGCGCCTGCGCCGGGTCGTTTCCTGAAACGGAAGGTACTCATCGGACAGTGGATTGTACGCCAGGGCCTCGCCCTCGAAGATCGCGGTTTCCGCCGCGACCTGGGAGAGCGTCGCGTCGGCTATCTCCGGGAAGGCGCCGGTCATCTCCTCCAGATTGCGCGAGTAAATGCGCACCTCATCGCCGAGCTTGTGGATCTGACATCGGAAGCCGTCAAACTTCTTCTCGATGGCGGCCGGCCCGAGCTTCGTGAGGATCGCCTCTGCGCTCGGGAGCCGCTCCGCGAGCGCTGGCCGGACCGGATTCCCGATCTGGATACTCAGGCGGTCAACCGCATCGATACCCTCACGCCAGAGCGTGTCCCCGATCAGACCCAGGTCGGACGTCTCGTTATAAGCCCGCTCCAGGCGCTTGCGCAGACTCTTGTCCCCAACCTTCGCGAAGGAGTAGCCGTCAAGAATCGTGGGATCGCCGACGCCGAGTCGCAGCTTCCCGACGGGGATGCGGCAGAGGTACATGCACGAGAGTGGATCGAGCTGCGCGAGCATGGCGGCGAGGTCTCCGACCTTGCGCTCGATGCTGCCTGCACCCGATGTCGTCGCGATGGCGGTGAGCGCGTCGAACACGGCCCGAACATCGGGCGTGTCCTGTGGCTGTGGCGCCTTCCCCGACTCGTTGGCCATCTCTCGTGCTGCCGCGCCGATGTCGCCGAGCCGATCGAAGCGCTGGAGCACCACAGTACGATCCGCCTCGAAGGCACGGGCTATCGCGTCAGCGACGTAGTTGTTGCCCATACCGATCTCGATCGGCTTGAAGAAGGGAGCGAGCCTGCCCTGGAGCAGGTACGTGGTGGAAGCCACCTCGTCCTCCGGCGTCTTGCTGAATAGCTCCGCGAGGATCTCCACCAGCGCATTGCGCTTTGTGGTCTCCTCAAGGCGGCTGAAGTAGTTCGCCAGTTCGGAAAAGAGCATCGAACCTTCCTTTGTGCAGTGGTAGCCTCATTATAATCGCTGCGCAGTCCCGTATCGCCCGAGCATGGCTATCCAGTCGGAAGGCATACCGACCGTCCGGCTGGCTATCTGGTGCGGCAGTCGATGTGCCGGAACACGCAGCCCTGCACGACCGCCTGCTCCCCCTACAGCGGCCAGCATCCCAGCCGCCAGAAGGACCGACAAGCGAGTGCCATGGTGGTTTCAGCGTCCCACCCTCACTTATTGACCTTGATGGAGGGCGTGCGCGTGATTGATCACCATATCCATGTAGCCACACGCATCCCGCCGGCGGGCGAATGGTGTCCGGTACACGGACGGTTCATCCCGCCCGCCGCGGATTCGGAGGCACTCCTGGATGATCTTGTGCCACCGCGTGGGAAATGTCTCCAGGGCGTAGTGACCGGCGCCCGATTTGGACGTGATCTCGCCGGTGCTGAGGGTGTAGTGCAGGCGGCTTACGCCGAGGACACCCCAAGCGGGCGCCCACGACCCCAACGCCGCTACACCCTCAACGGACATCAGTCGGGCGAACTGCTGGAGCCAGGGACGCCAGTAGCTGTCCAGATTCGCGAGCGTCCACTCGTTTAGGACAGCACAGTCGGTCCAGACGTTCAGTTGTGCTGGGTCGGCTCCGCGAACCGTAACCCCGTGCCGAGCGAGCGTGTGCCAGGTCACGGGATTTGGCTCAAAATCGCCGGGCTCGACCCGGCCCTCATGGGCGGTCTGCACCGGTGGACACAGGATGGGATCCCGGTCGAGGTCCTCGTACGTCACATAGACCCCGTCAAAGTGCGGACGAGGATGACGGATGTGAAGCTGCGTGTGCACGCGCTGCAAGACATCGACCGTCTCTGCGTCGGGCCGAATCTCGCTCACCGCCACGAAATCTATGTCGCTCTCACGGGGTTGGAGGTCCCCGAGTGCGACGGAGCCAACCAGGTAGAGTCCCCGGACGAAACCTGGTGCCTCGGCGTCGATGGTCTCGAGGTAAGCGTGGACCAGGGCCGTAACCGTGGTATCCAGGGCCGGCGGGCGCACAGCACCGTTTTCGCCGCTGTTCAGAATGGGAAACCCTCCGGTCTTGCGCTTATGGCATGGTGTCACACTAACTATCTGGTAGTGTCGATTACCCCTGCAAAGATGCGGTTGCAAACGAGTTTTGCGGCGGACGGCCTCCTTGCGTGTGGTTTAGAAGCCGTACTGGACCACGAACCAGGCCGCGCACAGAGCATAGAGCCAGATGGTCACTCGCCGGCAATGGGGCCAGACCGCGGCGAGGAGCGCGAGCCCGGGGACTACGTACCACGGGTAGGCCCGTACGAACGCGAGCGGGAGCAGCACGAGCGACGCGCCCCAGAGCAAGCCCTCGCCTCGCGGCTCGAGCCACGTCCCAGCCCGCCAGACGCGCCATGCGGCCCAGAGCCCGCCGAAGGTGAGGGCAGCAAGTGCGACCAAGGAAGCTACCCGCCCGGCCCGCTCGGCCGAAACTTCATCGGCGAACAGCAGTGCCACCCCCGAGACGGTTCCGGGGATGACCCCGTGCATGGATTCCAAGGGCTGGCCAGCGATACTCTGCAGTGTCCGCGGCCCCTCCCAAAAGGGGAGGTATGCCAGGAGGACCGTCGCAGCAAGCACCAACAGGAGGGCCACGGCGCGCGCGCCGCGCTGCACCGGCCGACCAGTGTTCAGTCGGCCGATGACCAGCAGGGCGAGCGCCGGGACCGTCGTCAGCTTTACAACGATCGACAGAGCCGCAAGCACGTAGCTGGCAATCCCGTGGTTGGTGGCGACGAGTCCGAGGCTGCCGAGCAGGACGAGCGCGAGCAGGGCATCGTTGTGGCCGTTCGCCGAGGTCTCCAGGAGCACTAGCGGGTTCCACGCCCACAGGGCCGCGGCCTGCGTCTCCCTGCCTGGTGCGAGGCGGGAAGCAAGCCGGTACAGCAGCACGGTCGAGAGCGCGACGCAGACCGCCGCGACAACCTTGAAGGCAACGGAGACCGCCAGCGGCGTGTTCCCCGCCACCGCAACGACGATTGCCGATACCCCGGTCCACACCGGGCCGTATGGTGAGGGGAAGTCGCTCCAGTAGATGAAGTTTTCGAGTGGGCTGCCTGGGAACGCGCTCGGTGGCCGGATGTGTGGGTTCGAGCCGTACTCGGCGACCGCCTCTCCGGTGATTCCGTAGTAGAACACATCGGTCGAGAGCAGCGGTGGCATCGCGAGCGCGAGGAGCAACAGCACCGCCGTCATGCCCCAGAAGCGAACCCCCGCACGGGCGGAACGCAGGCGGTAGACGCCGAGCGCGTATGCGGGCCAAAGCGCGATGAAGAGTAGCAGGTGCATGATCCGGTAGGCGGCGACCGATAGGTCCGCCTGCGCGAGGCCGACGGCGTTGCGATACAGACGCGAGACGCGTAATGACTGG
Organism: Thermobaculum sp.; assembly: GCA_016782125.1. GTDB lineage: Bacteria > Chloroflexota > Chloroflexia > Thermobaculales > Thermobaculaceae > JACDAU01. The sequence continues at coordinate 2,317 of JADDPA010000118.1, read as the reverse complement.
TCGGGGAGCCGGTCACGCCCCGCCCACTGCTCGGGGAAACCGACCGGAACCTGCATGTACAGGTAGAGCAGGCTTAGCAGGAGCAGCGCGTAGGTCAGTGCGACAGGCAGCCACAGACCTCGGCGAGATATGACTGTCGCCCGGAGCGCACCAACATCTATTGTATGCGGAGACGATCGCCTCACCGTGTGGTACGGGCGCTGGATGGTCCTGCTTCCGGTGCGCAGAGGTGGGTGGCGTTTCTACTTGAATACCAGCACGCGGTGTTCATTGCCGTACCTGCTCTCGACGCAGGCACATTGAGGACGCTTTGAAATGTGCCCCTACATGTTAATAGGAGTTGAGATGGTTCGGTTGGGCACATATGGGGGGTGTCTTTCGGAATTGCTCTCCCCAGCGGTGCGTCGTGCCACCTAGGCAGGCGTGCGGGGTCACCGTGGTGCACGGCAGGAGCGATAGTTGGGACGTCGGTGGGCTGGTACGGGGATGTTCGGCGAGGCTCCAGAAATCCTGAGCGAGCAGCGTCGGAATGAAAGGCACGCACGCGGGTTGCATGGGCGCCTCCGAAAGACTTCCGAGCGGCTGACGGCGTCGCCATCGCCAGTGCAGGGGGCGGGAGAGCGGTGCATCTGAGTGACCAGCACGCGACTGAAACGACAAAATGTACGGGCGAGGCGTGGGTGGCATAGGCCGCCCGCACCTCGCCCGCACTACCGTATACAGTCACGGTCGCCGCGCGGGGGTGACTAGCTGCCCGCCTGCTGCAGCCGGTTGTTGACCTCATCCCAGTTGACGACGTTCCACCAGGCGCCGAGATATTCAGGCCGGCGGTTCTGGTAGTTCAGGTAGTACGCATGCTCCCACACGTCGTTTCCGAGGATCGGGAACTGGCCGTCCGAGAGTGGGTTGTCCTGGTTCGCCGTGCTGGTGATGGAAAGCGCGCCGGAGCTGTCACGCACGAGCCACACCCAGCCGGAGCCGAAGCGCGCCGCGCCCGCGGCATTGAACTGCTCCTTGAAGGCGTCGAAGCTGCCGAACGTCTGGTTGATCGTGTCCGCGATCGGCCCCGTTGGCTCGCCGCCACCGTTCGGCCCCATGATCGTCCAGAACATCGTATGGTTGACGTGGCCGCCGCCGTTATTGCGGACCGCAGTGCGGATGTCGTCGGGCACGCTGCTGAGATCACGGAGCAGATCCTCGGGTGACTTGCTGCCGAGCTCGGGGTGCTTCTCAATCGAGGTGTTCAGGTTCGTGATGTAGGTGTTGTGGTGCTTGTCGTGGTGTAGCGTCATCGTCTGCGCGTCGATATGCGGCTCAAGTGCCGCGTAGTCGTACGGTAGAGGCGGTAGCTCGTGGGCCATGGCGTGTTGTTCCTCCTAGAACTGTGTGTCGGTTTGAGGTGGGCCGTTTGCCCATCTCCCTGTCACAAGTTTCCGCAAAAAGCTGGCCGTGGCTACTCACCGGTGCGCCGTTCCTGACCGTCCACTGGGACCGAAACAGTAGGCGAGGGGCGCCGTGATATCACGACGCCCCTGCTGATGGTGCTTACCTACGGGGTCACTCAGCCGCGCGCTCTCGATAGATGCTCTTCGCCTTATCGAGGAACGCGTTCTCCTCATCACTAAGTGGTGACGGGAATGGCTACTGCCCGGCTGGAAGTGCCTGGTAGTTCTCCCACCAGTTCCCGAGCGCGGCGGTGACTTCGGCGTCGCCACGCGTGAACTCGTGCAGCAGGTTTATCTGCTGCTCCGCGAGCGCCTGGGCCTCCGGACTCCCCGGATCCGCGCCCTCGGCCACGAGCCGCCGCACCCCAGAGTGGAGCGCATCGTATCGCGCGTCGACGCGCTTCTGATCTTCCTCGGTCCAGGTACATGGATGGAGCGACGCCAACCGCTCCTCGGCGGCCTGGGAGTACGACGCCTTCCGCAGCTGCTCCATCGTGCGGAGTTGGTCCTCCGTAAAGTACTTCTTCTGCCAGTCTGTGTTCTGTTCCATTTGTATTGCCCGGATTACTTGTGCTATCGGTCCCCAATCGGAGCTGTCGGCCCGGAGCAATCGCCCGGCCTCCTCGATGGCCTGGATGACGGTGTCGAGTCGGTCACGGCGTTCGCACGCCATCGCCTTCTGTTGCCGAAGCGCTGCTTCCAGTCCCTGTGGCGAGGCGTCAAGGTAGACGCGTAATCTCGTCGAGTGAGAAACCCAGGAACTTCAGCGCGAGTATCTGTTCCAGCCGCGCGAGATCGTCGTCCGTATAGAGCCGATACCCCGCCTCCGTCCGTCGAGAGGGCGCTAGAGAGCCGGTCAAGTAGTTGACCGA
>JADDPA010000075.1 GCA_016782125.1 Thermobaculum sp. | reverse complement strand
TGGAGGTGTACCCCGGCCACGGCGCGGGCTCGGCGTGCGGCACCGCCATCAGCGACCGGCGGATGACCACGATCGGCAACGAGCGAATTTTCAGTCCGGCGCTCCGTAATCGCACGGAGGACGAATTCGTGGAGTGGATCCTGGCAGCCTCCCCGAGCCGCCGCGGCACTACGCGCGCCTCAAGAAGTTCAACGCCCGAGGTATCCCGGTGCTCGGCAGCGTGCCCACGCTGCCCCCGCTCTCGCTCGCTGAGTTTCAGCAGAGGATGGCCGAGGAAGGGACGGTCGTGATCGATGCGCGCTCGATCCTCGCATTCGGTGGCGGGCACGTACCAGGAGCGCTCAACATCGCGCTTCGGGCGGAGTTTCCAAACTGGGTCGGCTGGACGATCGAGCACGAGTGCACGATCCTGCTGATCGTGGAGGGCGAGCGCGACGCGCAGGTGGCCGCGGAGCACCTGTTTCGTTTAGGCTATGACCGCGTGGCTGGTTACCTGCACGACGGGATGTCGAGCTGGCAGAACGCTGGGCCGCCTGGGCGAGTGGACGGTGCACGAGCTGGACGCGCGCAGGGAGGAGCCTGACGTAACCGTGCTCGACGTGCGCAGCGACTCGGAATGGGAAAGCGGGCGTGTGCCGGGGGCGCGGCACATCTACGTGCTCCACCTGGAGGAACGCCTGGGTGAGTTGGACCCCGAGGCTACGGTGGCGGTCTATTGCGGCAGCGGCTACCGCGCCTCCATCGCCGCGAGCGTGCTGCAGAAGCATGGCTTCGAGCGGGTCGTGAACGTACCGGGGTCGTGGACTGCCTGGAAGACCGCGGGGCTGCCGGTCGAGCCGGACCAGGAAGGCTAGCTGAATGATGCCCTTCTTCGGTAGCCGACGCACTAAGAGCCTGGCCCCAACGGATGCGTGGGAGCGAGTGCGGCGCGGTAAGGCGCGTATCCTCGATCTTCGCACCGAAATGGAGCGACGCCGTTACGGCTATCCGCCTGGCGCGCCGCGGGTCTCGCTGCTGCGCCATGTGCTCAACCCGGCCGGCACCGACACCATCTACCTGTGCCAGCACGCCAACCGATCGAAGCTCACTGGCTGGCGGGGGGCCGCTGAGATTGCCGGTGGCTGGGCCGCGTGGAAAGCGGCGGGGCTGCCGGTCGAGCGTCCCTAGGCTCCGATCGTGATACTGCGGGCGATCCTGCTCGGCGCTATGATGGGCCCGCTGACGGGCGCCGCCGAGAGGCAATGCGCCAACCGGAAGCCGGGGAGAGCGTCATGGTCGACGTGCGCCAGTTTCTCATACGGCCTGATCCAGAGGCTCACAGTCAACGTCCTGTATTAGAATTAGCGCGAGATCGGCCGGTCGGTGGAGTACGGGCAAGGAGGTGACCTTCCATGGTCGGAAGCGAAGAGCGCCGGCAGTTGCTGGACGACGGGTACTGCGTGGTCGAGGGGGTCTTGTCACGGGAGATGCTGGATCGGCTGCGCGCTGCAACCGATGCGCTGCTCGCCCAGCAGGATCCCGAGCGGATGCGGCGGGCGCGGGCGACCGGCAGCATGATACCGGTCGTGGCGCCGGACCCGGTGTTCGCCGACCTCATTGCCTGGCCCGGTACGCTCGTCACTCTCGAGGGGCTCGGTTACCCTCGCCCGAGCTTCTCAGACGGCTGGATCATCAGCAAGCCGCCGAAGAGCCCGCGCCTCTTCTGGCACTATGATTGGTTCTCCTGGGAGGACGCGCGCTCGTATGAGCCGGAGCCGATGCAGCTCTTCGCGATGTTCTACCTCGTAGACACGCACGTCGAGAACGGGGCGCTACGGGTCATCACAGGCTCGCACGTCCGGCACAACCCCATCCACGATCTGCTGGGGGAACCGCATTCGCGGGAGCTGACAGAAGCGCGCAACACGGACGCCGTGGAGTTCACGACGCTACCGGACGAGGTAAGCCTTCCCGTGCGCGCGGGCGACTTGGTGCTCGGCGACGCGCGCCTGTTGCACGCGGCGCACGCAAACGAGAGCGGCGCACCCTGATCACGCTGTGGTACCAGCCCGACCTCGCGTCGCTCCCCGAGCGCATCCAGGCGCAGCTCGCGGCGAAGATACAGCAGCCGCCGGACGATTGGCCGCGCGAGGCCCGCGAGAAGGTGCAACGACTGTTAGTCCGATACGAGGGTAGCGCGGCGCCATACGGCCGCTCCCTGTACCGGCCGAGGCCAGCGGCTACGGTGTGAGCCACACAACAATTCGGACCCGAACGTCCGCGACAAACGCCCTGGAGCCACAGCGCGAGGCATCGGCTTGGCGCAGCGGTATGTCGCTTGCGCAAGCATCGCCCAGCAGGCGCGCGACCCTCGCAGGACGGCGGCGTATTGGGCTACCATCCTGGACACAGGTGCATTCGACGCACGAGCGCGGATCAGCACTTTTGCCGGACGATGATACAGAAGGAGCACAGCCATTATGAGCAATTCCACAATCCCCTCTATCCCGACGATCACGCTCAATAACGGCGTCGAGATACCGCAGGTTGGCCTTGGTGTCTTTCAAACCAAGGAAGGCGCCGAGGTCGAAGGGGCGGTTCAGGCCGCGCTTGAGGCCGGGTATCGCCTCATCGACACGGCGGCCATCTACGGCAACGAGGAGGGCGTTGGCCGGGCGATCAAGGCCAGCGGACTCCCGCGCGAGGAGATCTTCATCACCACCAAGCTGTGGAATGCTAACCATGCCTATGACGATGCCCTGCGCGCCTTTGACGAAAGTTTGGCAAGGCTCGACTGCGGCTACATCGACCTCTACCTGATCCACTGGCCGCTGCCGATGGAGGGTAAGTTCACGCAGGCATGGAAGGCGATGGAGAAGCTATACGGCGACAAGCGCGTGCGGGCGATCGGCGTCTCCAACTTCAAGCCCAATCACCTGGAGGAACTGTTGAAGGCGACCGAGACGATCCCGGCGGTGAACCAGATCGAGCTGCACCCGCTGCTCCAGCAGGCGGAAACACGAGCGTACTGCGCAGAGCACGGTATCGCCGTTGAGTCGTACAGCCCCCTGATGCAGGCGGGAGATGCGTTGGAGCATTCGGTCATCGCCGATCTTGCGCAGAAGTATGGGAAGACCCCGGCGCAGGTCATCTTGCGGTGGCACCTGCAGAGCGGGCTCATCGTCATCCCGAAGTCGGCCAGGCCGGAGCGCATCCGGGAGAACCTCGACATCTTCGACTTCGAGCTATCCACGGACGAGGTGCAGCAGATCGACGGCATGGACCAGAATCAACGCATCGGCGCCGACCCGGACACGGCCGACTTCAAATAGCGCACGCGGGGGAGCGCATCTCCGTGGGCCGACTCGCTCCCGACCTGGTAGCGTTCACACTCCACGCGGATGCTCTCCGCAAGGTCGGGAGCGGCTCGCACCACAAAATAGTAATCGCAGCGCTTCGTTAACGCAGGCAGGGGGATGCATGGCCGACCGTCCGAACATCGTCATCATCATGACGGACCAGCAGCGAGCGGACGTCTCCGCTCGTGAGGGCTTCGCGCTCGACACCACGCCCTTCCTCGATGGTCTCGCGCGGCAGGGCGCGTGGTTCAATCGCGCCTACACCAGTATGCCCGTCTGCGTGCCGGCCCGCGTGAGCATGCTCACCGGGCGCTTCCCGAGCGCACATCGCGTGCGGGAGAACCAGGGCCATGCAGCCGCCGTCTACGCGCAGGACCTGTTCGACGTTATGCGGGCGCACGGCTACGCCACCGCGCTCGTCGGCAAGAACCACTCCCACCTCCGGCCGGATCGGACCGACTACTTCTCCGAGTACTTCCACGACGGCGGACGAGGTGAGCCGCGGTCGGCCGGAGAGGCGGCGTTCGACGAGTGGCTGCTCGGCCTGCACCACCGCGTCGCCATGGAGCCGGCTCCCTTCCCGGTCGAGTACCAATTGCCCGTCCGCACTGTTCGGGATGCCCGGGAGTGGGTGGCCTCGCTCGAGGGAAGGCCGTTCTGCCTGTGGCTCTCCTTCCCTGAGCCCCACAACCCATACCAGGCCCCGGAGCCCTACTACTCGCTCTTCCCACCCGAGACGCTGCCACCGCTGCACGTGGGCGAGGAGGCGCTGACGGTTAAGGGATTCGTGTGGCAGTATCTGCGCCAGATCGGCGAGGCAGCGCACCCCGATTACGGCGACTCCATACCCAGGGCACGCTCGAACTACTTCGGCATGCTCCGGCTGCTCGATGATCAGGTGAGACGGTTCGTTGAGTTCCTGGACACGCAGGGGCTGCGAGAGAGCACCATCCTGGTCTTTTTATCCGACCACGGGGACTTCGTGGGCGAGTATGGCCTGATGCGCAAGGGGGCGGAGCTTCCCGAGGTGCTGGTGCGCATCCCCCTGTTCATCACAGGTCCCGGCATCGGGGCCAGCTCCGAGCCGCACGGCGATCACGTTTCGATCGTGGATCTGCTGCCGACATTGTGCGAGGCAGTCGGGATAGAGCCGCCGTCGGGAGTGCAGGGCCGCAGCCTCTGGCCCCTGATCACCGGAGGTGACTACCCCCCCGCAGAGTTCGCGAGCGCGTACGGGGAGCAGGGTGTCGGCGGGTTGCACTACACGCCCGAGGATGTCGTCGAGCGGCAGCCGGGGCTCCACATTGGAGAGGACTACCGCTCGTTCGACGAGCTGAACGCATGCACCCAGAGCGGCAGCATGCGCATGGTGCGGCGGGATCGTTGGAAGCTCGCGCTGGACATGCAGGGCCGTGGCCAGATGTATGACCTCGCCGCCGACCCCTTCGAGTTGAATAACCTCTTCGGCGATGCGGAGCATCTGGCGGTCCAGGCGGAGATGCTCAGGGTGCTGGCCGCGTGGACGATCCGCGCCGAGGACCCGTTGCCGGTACCGGTCCCTGGCTACTCCCGCAAGACCGATCCACGCAACTAGCAGGCCAACTACCGCTGAGCGTTCCGATCCTGGTTCTAGCTGGCGGTGCGGGCATCTGTCCTACCTGGCACTCGGAAGCCATGAAAACCGGCGGCGCAGCTTCTTGCGGCAGGCGGCGGTAGCAGCTATCATCTCGCGAACCATCCGTGCACATCGCACGGGGGACACAAGGAGGCACCAGTGCGATACGGACTCGTCGGCAAGTTCACGGCACAGCCGGGCAGGCGAGATGAGTTCGTCGCCATCTTGCTCCAAGCGGCGGAAGCGCTCGGCAGTAATGAGGACTGCATACACTACCTGGTCAGCACCGCCGAAGAGGCCGATGCTATCTGGGCCACCGAGGTCTGGACAAACAAGGCGGCCCACGACGCTTCGCTCGAGCCGGCCGATGTTCGGGCGCTCATCACGCAGGCGATGCCGCTGATCGCCTCCATGTCCGACCGTCTCGAGCTGCAGGTTGTCGGTGGCAAGGGCATCTAGCTCCCGACCGATTAGCATTTGGTTGGGGCTTGTAGCAGTTCGTTACCTGCTGACCAGGATATGTCGAGGGACGTCGGTGACAGTCATCGTGGCCGTAGCGTCCCACAGCGTTCAACGAGAAGTGATGGTGGGTCGTTGGCGAGACATGCGTTCGCGAGGGGCCGGAAGATGGCGCTGACCGTGCTGGCGGTGGCCGCGGTTGGCTATGTCGTTCTCTGCGGTATCCTCTACTCCTATCAGGAGCGGCTGATCTTCTACCCGCAGGTAACGGCCGAGGAGTTCGAGTACCGTTTCCCACACCCGCACGACGAAGTCGCATTAGAGGTCGAAGGGGCTGTCATCCACGCGCTGCACTTCAGGGTCGAGCGGCCAAAGGGCGCGGTGCTCTACCTCCACGGCAACGCGGGCAGCCTGAGTAGCTGGGGGAACATTGCCACGGATTTCCTGGGGCACGGGTACGACGTCCTGATACCTGATTACCGGGGTTACGGCAAGAGTACGGGCAAGATCACCAGCGAGCGTATGCTGCTTCGGGACGCAACGGAGGCGTACGAGTACCTGGCGCGGCACCATCCCGAGGACCGGATCATCGTGTACGGCAGGTCGTTGGGCACGGGGATTGCGACGTACCTTGCGGCGACGAAAAGTCCGAAGATGCTCGTGCTCGAGTCCGCCTACTACAGCCTCAGGGACCTTGCCAGGCGGCAGTTCCCGTTCCTGCCTCCCATGCTGCTCAAGTATCCGCTTCGCACCGACCGGTGGATCGTCGACGTCTCCTGCCCGATCTACCTGTTCCACGGCACCAGCGACGAGTTCATACCGTATGAGTCCAGCGAGCGGCTGCTTGCGCGCATCAGGGCCGAGCACGAGCTGTTCGCCATTCAGGGAGGAGGGCACAACAACCTGGCGGAGTTCGCGGAGTATGACAAGAGACTCGGCGAGATACTACGGTAAGGGCGATTCCTGTCCCTCCAAGGGACAAGAGATTCACACGTAGCGCTTGTGAACTTCACTGGGTTTGAGCGTGCAGAAGCGCGACGGTGTCGGGCAGACGTGCGGATTGGGTACGGTTAGGTACCCGGAACAGAGGCATCCGGATCCGATAGCTGGGATCGTCGTAGTCAACGCCAGGGCGTGATACGAACTGCGACTGAACGATAGGGTATCTGTCATTCCGAGCGTGCGAGGAATCCGTGGCACGGGCATCGGATCCCTCACTGCGTTCGGGATGACATGCAGCACGGCTCAAGCGGATCGCGAATAACTGCC
>JADDPA010000018.1 GCA_016782125.1 Thermobaculum sp. | reverse complement strand
AGCAGCCGCAATCGCCGCGTCGGCGAGCAGCTTGCACAGGGAAAATCGATCGCTGACATCAAGAAGGCACTTGCGCCGCAGGTGGCTGAAGGAATCGCGGCGACACACTCCGCACGAGCGCTCGCTAGGGCGCACGATGTCGAGATGCCGATCACCGAACAAAGCTACCAGGTGCTCTACGAGAACAAGAACATCGCGACCGCTCTGGCTGATCTCATGTACCGCGATCCCCGGTATGAGATAGACCGCTGATACCAGTCGTGCTACGCAACTTCCAGCGGGTCCCGCAACACCAGCGTCTGATCCCTGGCCGGACCGACGGCAACAATAGAAACTGGAGCGCCCATGAGCTCCTCGATGCGTCGAATGTAGCGCTGCGCCGCAGGCGGCAGGTCCTCCCAAGTTCGAGCGTTTTGGGTGGACTGCTTCCAGCCAGGCAGGTCCTCGTATACGGGCCGTGCGCGCGCGAGCACATCTGCCCGTGACGGCAGGTGGCTCACGCGCTTGCCGTCGATCTCGTACGCCACGCAGATACGGACGTGCCCCAGATGGTCGAGCACGTCAAGCTTCGTTACTGCTAGGGAGGTCGCCCCGTTGACGTCCAGAGCGTAGCGACTCGCCACAGCGTCGAACCATCCGCACCGACGCGGCCTGCCGGTGGTCGTGCCAAACTCATTGCCGACGCGCAGCAAATACTGGCCCGCCTCGCCCTCCAACTCGGTGGGAAAGGGTCCCTCCCCGACGCGTGTCATGTAGGCGTGGAGCGCCACTACGATCGGCCCCACTTCGCGGACCGGGATTCCCAGTGACGCGCAGGCCCCAGCCACGCCGCTGGATGAACTCGTCACGAAAGGGTAGCTGCCCGCGTCGATATCGAGAAGCGCGCCCTGGGCGCCCTCGAGCATGATGACCTGCCCTTGAGACAGCGCGGCGCGGATCTCCCGCTCCACGTCACATACCATCGGTGCGATCAGCACAGCCCACTCCGCGCTTTGCCGAGCGAGATCTTCGACATCGATCGGCTCTCCACCGAAGACAGCGGTAATGTACTCGTTGGCAAGCTCCGCTCGTCGGCGCACCAATTGGACGAAGCGATCCGGGTCCAGCATATCGCCCGCTCGCAAGCCGTCACGGGACGCCTTGTCGGCGTACGCTGGGCCGATCCCCATGCCGGTTGTACCCAGCCGGAGGTCCTGCCGTTGAGCCTCGAGATACCCGTCGAGCAGTCGATGGTATGGCATGACCAGGTGCGCTCGCTCGCTGACGTACAGCCTTTCCGGACGCACCCCTCGTCGTTCCAGTTCCGCAAGTTCCGCGAGTAGCGCCTCTGGATCGAGTACAACGCCCGCCGCGAGCATCGGGATCACACCGGGATGGAAGACACCACAAGGCACCTGGTGGAACGCGAAGGTGCCGCGCTCATTGACCACCGTGTGCCCTGCGTTCGACCCACCACTGTAGCGGACGTTGTAGGCGCACCTTCCGGCGAGCAAGTCGATCACCTTGCCCTTGCCCTCGTCTCCCCAGTGACCACCGAGAATTACGGCTGCTGGCATCTACACCTCCCGGGCATCGACGCCCGTAGTTCGCTTAGTTTGCCCGAACGATCGGCCCTCAAAAGACCCCGGTGATTATATACGTTCGTTCACACCGGGCGCGTTCTTGGTGGCTATCCGAGACCGAAAAACGGTATAATTGCTAGTAAAACCTTGACTTTCGCCGTCGCCGGACCCAGCGGCTGAATAAGGAGATCGCAATGGAGATTGGAGTCGTCAGGCCCAGAAGTATCGACGATGAAATGCGCTCATCGTACCTTGACTACTCCATGAGCGTGATCGTCGCGCGGGCCCTGCCTGATGTGCGCGACGGCCTCAAGCCGGTGCACCGGCGCGTGCTGTACGCGATGCAGGGTCTAGGCCTGGGCAGTGGCACGCGCTTTCGCAAGAGCGCGGGTATCGTCGGTGAGGTACTCAAGTTGTACCATCCCCACGGCGACACGTCCGTCTACGATACGCTCGTGCGCATGGCGCAAGACTTCTCCCTCCGCTATCCCCTGGTGGACGGACAGGGCAACTTTGGTTCCGTGGACGGCGACAGCGCGGCAGCGATGCGTTACACCGAGGCGAAGCTGACCCGCATCGCAGAAGAGCTGCTTGTCGATATCGACAAGGAAACCGTCGACTTCAAGGAGAACTATGACGGCTCAGACCGCGAGCCGGTCGTTCTGCCCGGCAAGCTACCGAACCTGCTTCTCAACGGCTCGGCTGGCATCGCGGTCGGCATGGCGACGAACTTGCCGCCGCACAATCTCACCGAAGTCTGCGATGGCATTGCGTACCTGATCGATCACCCTGACGCCACAGTGGATGATCTGGTCAAGATCGTTCCCGGCCCCGACTTTCCGACCGGTGGAGTCATCCTGGGTCGGGACGGCATAACGTCCGCCTATGGCACGGGTCGGGGTCGCGTGATCGTCCGCGCGAAGTCCCACATCGAGGAGATTCGTGGCAACCGTTACGCCATAATCGTGACCGAGCTACCGTACCAGGTGAATAAGTCCACGCTCATCGAGAAAATTGCCGACCTCGTCAAAGAGGAACGACTCGCCGGCATCTCGGACCTGCGGGATGAATCCGACCGCACCGGGATGCGCATCGTGATCGAGCTCAAGCGGGACGCGCAGCCGCAGAAAACGCTCAATGCGCTGTATCGTTACACCGCGTTGCAGTCGACGTTCGGCGTGAACTCGCTGTCCCTGGTGGATGGCACCGTGCCCCGCATGCTCACACTCAAGCAAATGATGCGGTATTACGTCGACTACCGCCAGGTCGTTATCCGACGGCGCACCGAGTTCGAGCTGCGACGGGCACTGGCGCGGGCCCATGTGCTGGAAGGACTGAAGATCGCCCTCGACAACCTCGACGCGGTCATCAATACGATTCGCAACTCGCGCAGCGCCGAAACGGCGCGCGGCGAGCTGATGCGCAACTTCCAGCTCTCGGAAATACAGGCACAGGCAATCCTCGACCTGCAACTCCGTCGACTCGCGGCGCTCGAGCGAAAGAAGCTTGAGGACGAGCTCAAAGAAGTGCGCAAGACGATCGCCCGGCTCGAGGGAATCCTCGCGAGCCCGGCGAAGATCATGGGCATCATCAAGAGTGATCTGGCTGACCTCAAGGAAAAGTACGGAGACGCGCGACGTACGGTGATTCTCGATCAGAGTGGCGATATAAGCGACGAGGATCTGATCCCAAACCAGGAGGTCGCGATCAGCGTCACGGACCGGGGTTACATCAAGCGACTCCCGCATGACACGTATCGCCCGCAGCGCCGCGGCGGCCGAGGGGTCACCGGCATGGGTACGCGAGAATCGGATGTGGTCGACCACATGCTCGTGTGTAACACACACGACAGTGTGCTCTTCTTCACGAATCGCGGCAAGGTCTTCCAGCTCAAGGCGCATGAGATTCCCGACGCGGGTCGAACCGCGAAGGGCCTTCCGCTAATCAACTTGATCAGCTTAGAGCCGCGAGAGCGAGTCACTGAAGTTATCGCGGTCAAGAAGTTCGACACGGGCCAGTATCTCACCTCCATCACTCGCCAGGGCAAAATTAAGCGTTCCAGCCTTTCTGAGTTCGCGGCGGTGCGGGCGAACGGACTAATCGCGATGACCCTGGAGGAAGGTGACGAGATGACCGAGGTTCGGCTCTCGACAAACGAGAACGACATCCTTGTCCTGACCGCTTTGGGCCAGGGTATCCGCTTTCACGCTACCCAGGTGCGCTCAATGGGGCGACCAGCCGCCGGTGTGAACGCGATGAAGCTGGCGGATGGGGATCACATCGTTGCGATGGAGATCGGAAGCCCAGGCGATGATGTGCTCATGGTGACCATGGCAGGCTACGGCAAGCGCACCCCGCTCGATGACTTCCCCGTGCAGGCTCGCGCTGGGAGCGGAGTTCGGGCCTTCAAGCTTAACGAGAAAACCGGCAAACTGGTCGCTGCGCGAGTCGTTGCGCCGGGCACCGATGTCCTGGTTGCTTCGTCCGGCGGACTCGTGGTGCGCATGAGCACCGCTCACATCAGCCGCCAGGGCAGAGCCGCCCAGGGCGTCGCGGTGATGAACCTGAGGGGCAAAGACACCGTCGCGAGTATGGCCTGTTTCGCCGATGAGGTAGTACCAGCGAGCAAAAACGGCCACGCCGGCGTCGCACACTGAACGCTCGCCTGGACCGCACCCTACAGTTTGAATGTACTGGGTGCAGCCTGGAGCGTTTAAGGCTGCACCCGACCGTGCATCGAGCCAGGACGGCACCAAGGACCTATGGCGATGTTCGATAACCTCCTGGTCGGTGGGCTCGATCTCGCCCGCAGGGCCTTTGTCGCGCTGGTCATCATCCTCATAACCATCGCCCTGGCACGTCGCCTCAAGCACCGGGTCCTTCGAACTGGCACACAGGCAGTCGAGGACAAGGCCGTCGCTACCTTGGTTGCAAACCTGGCCTACGTCGGGGCTATCGTTATCGGCGTAGTCACTGCACTGTCCATGTTGGGCACGGACGTAAATGCGCTCATCACCGCGCTCGGCGTCACAGGACTTGCCTTCAGCCTCGCGCTACAGGACGTACTACGCAATTTTGTCGCAGGCCTGTACATCCTCTTGGAGAAGCCGTTCGATATCGGTGATCGCGTCGCTCTGCGCGATGTGGACGGCGTCGTGGAGAACATAGATCTGCGTACCACCTATCTGCGCACGACTTCTGGCTCTCAAGTCATCGTGCCAAATTCGGCCCTGATGACGGACATCGTAACGAACCGCTCGTTGGGACGCTTACAAGCGTACTCGATCAGCGTTTCCGGCGGCCCGGAAATCGCCGCTAAAGCATTGACGCGATATACGGCCGTGCTGGACGGAAAGAGAGGGGTGAGCACACAGCCAGAGCCGGAAGTCGTGGTCGAAAGTCTGGACGTCGATCAAACCACGATAAGGCTGCGCTTCTGGGCAGACAAACAGAGCACGGTTGTTAGCGAGATCGCGAGGGAGCTGCGTTCTCAGCTACCTGAAGCCACCGTGAGCGCGAAGGCGGACGACTCATGACCCGCTCTCGCATCGGAATCATCGGCGGCACGTTCGACCCGCCGCATTTCGGGCACCTGGCGGCCGCAGAGGAAGCACGGCACCGGCTGGGGCTGGAACGGCTTGTGTGGATGGTCGCCCGCACCCCGCCCCACAAGCGTGATCGCGTGGTAACCGCCGCAAAGCATCGCTTCCATATGGCGCAGCTCGCGACACGTGATAATCAGGCGTATGAGGTAAGCGAGGCCGAGCTGCTGCGAGAGGGGCCATCGTATACTGTGGACACATTGCGCGGCTTGCGAGCGGAGAAACCCGACCACGATTTGATCTTTTTCATAGGCTCGGACGAGTTCGCAGCTTTTCCAGATTGGCATCTCGCAGAAGATGTGGCACGCCTTGCGCATCTCGCGGTGCTCCTCCGCTACGGCGTCAGCTTCAATCCAGCCGTTGTGGAGGCCGCGCTTCCCACCGTACGGGGACGCTACAGCGTTGTACCGGTCCCGAATCTGCCCATCAGTAGCTCGGTACTCCGAGAGCGAGTGCGGGAGGGACTACCGATTCGCTACCTGGTGCCGGAGCCAGTGCGGGAGTATATAGATATGAACGCCCTGTACCGTTAGCGTCCTATGAGGCGTCTCGTTGCAGCGCAGCGGCCAAGAGCAGGTTGCGGGCAAGCATCAGATTCGTCAGGGGCCCGATCCCGCCCGGCACGGGGGTAACCATGGAGGCAACGCGCCGGACCGACTCGAAGTCGACGTCTCCTATCATCGCATCGCCAACGAAGTTTATGCCGAAATCAAGAACAACAGCGCCCGGTTTGACCATCTCGCCTGTCACCAGCTGCGGCACCCCGACGGCCGCCGCTACCACATCCGCCATCCTGATGGTCTCGGTGATTTCCCGCGAACGGCTGTGCAGCAGCGTTAACGTAGCATTGCGCGCCAGCACCAACTGCGCGAGTGGTTTGCCCACCACGTTGCTCCTACCGAGAATGGCCACATGCTTGCCCTCGAGCGCAATGCCGTTCGCGTCTAGGAGCGCCATACCTGCCAAGGGCGTAGACGGAACGAAGCGGGGTTTGCCGGAGGCCAGAAGGCCGATATTCTCCGGGTGCAAACCCTCGACATCCTTGAGCGGCGCCATCGCGGCAAAAACGTCGTGATACTCGAGGAGAGAGGGAAGCGGCATTTGGACCAGTATCCCGCCTACAGCCGCATCGTCAGACGCTCGCCCTATTGCATCCCGTACCGCCTGTGCGGTCGCGTCCTCGGGCAGGGTCTGGAGGCCGCACTCAAGGCTGATCGAGGTGAACCAGCGGACGAGGTTCTGCGCATACAACACAGAGTCCTGCTTTTCGCCGACGAGAAATATCCGTAAAGCGCCCGGAGCGCGCTGCTCGGTGTGCAAGGTCGCGACGTCAGCCTGGAGACTGGTGCGGAGGCTACGAGCGAGCTCACGGCCGCTCATCAGGCTTGCGTCGCAGATGTCTTGAGGGATCTCTGTTTGCACTGGTTCCAT
>JADDPA010000148.1:5227-6591 GCA_016782125.1 Thermobaculum sp. | reverse complement strand
GGAGTGAGTGTATGCGATGGACTACGACTTTGACATCACCCTGCCTACTTTGGTCCCGACGACAGCAAGCCTAACACTACCCCTATAATGGTAAGGAGGTTAAGAGAATGGTGCGAATCTCGCGCAGGACGCTCCTGAAGGCGATGGCGGCAGTCGGGGCGCTCGGATGCGGGAACTGGCTGGCCGCTTGTGGTGAGAAGTCGGGTCCTGTCGTCGTGATGAACGAACTGACGTACACTCCAGCTACGCTCAAGATCCGGGTCGGGGACACCGTAACCTGGCGGAACGCCGATAGCATGGCCCACACCGTGACGGACGACCCTGCAAAGGCGCGCGACGAGGAGAGCGCTAGCCTGCCGGAGGGGGCCGAACCGTGGGATTCGGGCACGATCGAGGGAGGCGAATCCTGTAGCCGCACGTTCGATGTCCCCGGTGAGTACACATACTTCTGCATCCCGCATGAGCTTGCCGGGATGGTCGCCACCCTAACGGTGGTGGGATGATGCGGACTGGCCCGCGCATCACCCTACGACACTCGGTGCGGCGTACCACTGAGAGAATACCATTGGGTAACGATTCCGGCCACGAAGCATACGCGGTGAGACACTGGAGACAGGTCTCGTATGCGGCGGCGGCACTGTCGCTCGTAGCCGGGCTGCTCCACGTATGGGCAATGCCCCGGCACTACGCAGAGTGGTGGGGCTACGGAACGTTCTTCCTGGTAGTCGCGCTCGCTCAGGTACTGCTGAGCGATGGTCTGCTGTACAGCCCGCGCCGAGGACTCTTCTTGATGGGTATCGCTGGGAACCTCGCGGTGATCACTCTCTACCTCGCGACTCGAACTGTCGGAATCCCACTCTTCGGTCCGCACGCAGGCGATGTAGAGAAGGTAGGAAGTATCGACTTGGCGGCGACGATAGTTGAATCAGCACTTGTGATCGGGCTGGTGGTGCTGACAAGGATATCGTCACCATTTGAACCACCCATGATGCTGCGGACTCGTCCGCCCGGTGGCCTACCGGAAGAGGATGTCGAGCGATGAGATCTCCAACAGCCCGGGACCAGACGCTTAGTGGTGCTGGCCAGGCTTACCTGAAAGCTATATATGACCTGCAGGCAAGTACTGGCAGAGCCGTTACCTCCGTCGTGGCCCAGCAGTTAGGCGTCAGAGATCCGTCCGCAACGCGCATGGTGAAGAAGCTCGCCGCCCTCGGGTTGCTGAGCCACACTCCGTATCACGGCGCCAAGCTGACCCCGGCTGGAGAGGTCCTGGCTCGCCGGGCAGTTCACCGTCGGGAACTGATCACGCGATACCTGATCCAATTCCTCGACTACCCAGCAGGAGAGGCAGCCCCCGAGGCCGA
>JADDPA010000148.1:0-5209 GCA_016782125.1 Thermobaculum sp. | reverse complement strand
CTTATTGACGTTTCTGAGCGGACATGCGGGCGTATGATAGGTCGACAACGGTGTCATCCTCCCCGAGCCCCCGGGCGTCCAGACGCCGCCATCGAGTGGGGAAAGGCTTAATACCACCGTGAGGTTGCTGAACGAGATGCGGAATCGCGGAGTTAGAGGAGCGCGACGGGCTTTCGTCATACGCGCTGCAGCCGCCCGCTGGCCGTGATAACGCTCCGACGCTCCTTGAAGCCGCTCCTGCATCGGGACATGAGATAAACTACCGATTGAAGCCAGGGAGGTGGAAGTTGGGTAGCTTGCATGAACGCAATATCTCGCTATGGGTCGCCACCACGCCGGAGACGCAGTACCCGCAGCTCGCCGAGGATGTAACGGTGGACGTAGCGGTGATCGGAGCGGGAATCATCGGCCTCTCGACGGCCGTCCTGCTGAAACGGGCGGGTGTACGTGTGGCGGTGATGGAGGCGGGACGCGTGGCCTCGGGCGTGACCGGCTACACCACCGCCAAGATCACCTCCCTCCACGGGCTGGTGTACGCGCACCTCGTGAAGCAGGTCGGCGAGGAGCGCGCGCGCATCTACGCGGATGCGAACCAGGCGGCCATCGAGCAGGTCGCCGCCTTCGTGGAGGAGTACGCGATCGATTGCGATCTGCGTCGCATGGCCGCCTACACCTACACCGAGGATCTCTCGCGCGTCGGGGACATACGAGCCGAGGTGGAGACCAGCGTGAGGCTGGGCCTCCCGGCGAGCTACACTGAGAGCACCGACCTGCCCTACCCGGTCCGTGCCGCGGTGCGCTTCGACAACCAGGCGCTGTTCCACCCGCGCAGGTACTGCCTCGCGCTCGCCGGGCTGATACCAGGTGACGGCAGCCACCTCTTCGAGATGACGCGCGCGACGGACGTCGAGGAAGGCTCGCCGTGCGAGGTGGTGACCGGGTACGGAACCATCCGGGCGCAGCACGTCGTCCTCGCCAGCCATATCCCGTTCATGGACCGCGGCGGCTTCTTCGCCAAGACCAGCCCGTCACGCTCCTACGCACTGGGCGTGCGGGTCGAGGGAGTTGTCCCGGAGGGGATGTACCTTAGCGCCGACTCGCCGACGCGCTCCATCCGGCCGCATCCGATTGGGGACGAGACGATGCTCATCATCGGGGGCGAAGGCCACAAGGTAGGTCAGGATCCCGACACGCGCAGGAGGTACTCGGCCCTCGAGGAGTGGAGCCGCGAGCGCTTCGACGTCCGATCCATAGACTTCCGCTGGTCGGCCCAGGATTACATGCCGGTCGACGATGTGCCCTACATCGGTCGGCTGACCCCTACCTCGAAACAGGTCTACGTCGCTACGGGCTTCAAGAAGTGGGGCATGACGACGGGCACGTTCGCAGGGATGATCGTCTCGGATGCTATCCTCGGCCGGGACAATCCCTGGGCCTCCCTGTTCGATGCGACGCGGGTGGATCTGACGCACTCGGCGAAGCAGCTCGTCACCGAGAACACGAACGTGGCGAAGAGGTTCCTGGGGGACCGCCTTGGCATACCGAAAGCCTCAAGCCTCACGGGGCTTGCGCCGGGAGAGGGCAAGGTCTTGGAGATTGGAGGCGAGAAGGTAGCCGCCTACCGTGACGAGGCTGGCACTGTGCATACGGTGTCGCCGATCTGCGGGCACATGGGCTGCGTGGTGACCTGGAACAGCGCCGAGCGGACGTGGGACTGCCCCTGCCACGGCTCGCGGTACGACTACAACGGGCATGCCATCCAGGGACCGACGGTGAGAGACCTGGAACCGAAGCCGCTATCGGGGGGTCCGGCTCCTGCAGAAGTCGCAGAGACCCATCGAGAAAGAATGGAAAGGGGTGCAGATATGGGCGAGGAGAGCGAGCAGAACTCGATCCCGGTGCGTAAGGCATTGCGCCGCGGCGCGGTCTACAGCATCGCGGGGGTTCTGGCGGCCGGTGACGCCATCTCCGCCGCCGCCCGAGGTATCGGGCGTGGACTGCAACAGAGTCCTGCTCCGACGCAGGATACGGGCGGTGCACCGGAGTCGCGCCCAAAGGGAGGCAGAGATGTCGGGTCCACACTTCGTAGCGGCGTGGTCTACGGTCTGGCGAAGGTGATGGTCGCGGGGCGTAGTGTCCAGCGAGGCGCAGCAAGCGTGTATCGAGAGGCCGCCGAGCAGGCAAGGGCGGACCCGACGGGTGCCTCTGCGATGCACGCGAGCACCGAGGTTGGCGAGGGTGCTCCCGTGGGCGAGGCACGCCGTGACTGAGTCCGGCGATGAACGGGCGCAATCCGAGAGGGAAGAGCGCCCCGCGATGGAGCGCGCGGAGAAGCTGGTCGACCGAGTGGGGCAGCGAGCCGAGACCTTTGCCTCCCTGGCAGGTCTTCGCGTCCGAAGGCTTGCGGCCCGTGCTCTCGAGGAAGTCGAGGATGTATGGGCCGAAGCACAGAGCATCCGTCAGAGAAAGCAGTCCTAGGCGTGCGAAAACGGCAGGGTCATCATCGTGCTCGCGGCGCGAGGACTGACCTAATTGACGGGTGCCATCCCTCACCGCTCAATGTCGGCATACGCCGGGGCGGTACAGAAACAGGAGACCGGCTTCGTAGGAGTGAATGTGGGAATGGGCTGCCTTGATGGTTAAGGGTCTCGACGAGGCACTGCACCTCATCCATTCGCTTCCCGGCAGAGTCCGCGTCCGCGTGCCGGGGTTATCGGGACGTCAGCCGGATGTGGAGGCTCTTCTGCGCGAGGTACCGGGGGTGCACAGCGCCCGGGCTAATCCTCTCACGAGCACCATCCTGGTCCACTTCAACCCGGCTGCAACGGACGAGCGGGCCTTGTTCACCGTGCTGGGGGTCCCCAAGTCCGAGTCGAACAGTGTTCCCGCCACGGCGCCGTCCTCTCCCGAACCTCGTGGGCAGCACCATGAGAATGCGCGTGTCCGCATCG
This sequence comes from Thermobaculum sp., assembly GCA_016782125.1. GTDB lineage: Bacteria > Chloroflexota > Chloroflexia > Thermobaculales > Thermobaculaceae > JACDAU01. Next base: position 2,258 of record JADDPA010000148.1, on the reverse strand, counting down.
CCGTACGGGGACTGGAAAGTGACCCCGCCCTCGCTCGCCGCATTGTGGAGCGCCTCGAGAGCCGGTCGGGGGTGACTCGGGTCAGGCCTAACCCTCTTACGGGGCGCGTGCTGGTGGAGTACGATCCCAGTGAGGTCGCCTTAGCGGATCTGCGCATGGAGGTGTCCGATCTGGAGCCACCCGAGCCCGCGGGTGGTCCACAGCCGGCCGTCCTGCCGAGATCGCAGCCGCTGATACGGGACGCGAGTCGAGCGATAGGCGCGGCTTTAGGACTCGGAGTGCTAGCAGTCCGGCGACTTGCCGGCGCGGCGGGTCCCCCGGTTGAGACGACCGCCCCTACCGTTGTCGCCGGCCTCATCGGTCTCCTGGACAGTTTCCCCGCCACCAGGAACGGCCTGCGCGCGGTGCTGCGCCCGGATCGGGGCGACCTACTGCTCGGCGGGATCGGGACGGCGAGCCGCACCCTCGCCGGCGGCTCGCTTGGCCTCGTGGTGAGCGGTGCGCAGCCACTACGCTCCCTCACCGAGGAGCTCGCGAGATAGGCTTCGTGGCGCCGCTACAAGGAACGGACGGAGAGCGCCGCCACGGTGCGGCCGGGCGCAATGATCCGACTCGAGGCGGGCGATGCACCCCCCCTCCCGGCCACGGTCGTCACGGGCGTCGGCACCGCCACCGGGCGCGACGGACTTCTCGTCGCGGTCGTCCCCGGCGCCGCAGTGGGTGGTGGGGCGCGGCTCCACGGTGGACCCTTCACGCTCGAGCTGAGAGACGGTGGCATCTGCGGCTCGGCGCCTCGTCCGGTCCCGGAAGTCGGGACCTTCTACGACCTCTACATGCGCGCAGCGGTTCCACTGTCCCTGGCCCATGCCGCCGTGACCGCCCTGCTGACCCGTTCCCTATCCCGTAGCTTTGCCGCCCTGCTGCTGGTCAACCCGGGCGCGAGCCTGGTCGGCGCCGAGGCTGCTGACAGCGGAGCCTCGGCACGGGCGCTGCGCTCGGGTGTGATCGTTACCGGCACGCGTCCGGAGCGGACCATTCGTCTTCCGGGAGTCCTGCTGCTCGACCACCCCCGCCTGCTTGTCGATGGGCTGGAGATCGACGCCGTCCTGCCGCTGACCGACGCCAGCGACCATTCCGCGATCCTTGCACGAGCGGCGGGCATCGCGCATGCCGCCGGGTCGCCTTGGGGGCATGCTTTCCGCGCGGTGCCAGATACGCCGGCCACCGATGGCATTTTTGCCGACGGGGCAGCGACCGCGCACGCCGGTGGAGTGCTGTACTCGCTCGGTCCGGTCGAGGAAGAGGACGCGGTACCGGCGGCGATCCGTCTGCAACACCGCGGCTGCCACTTGCTGGTGCTTCGCGCGATGCACGACGGAACGGCGTTGGGCGTCATCGCCCTGCGACCGCGGCTCGCGCCGGGCATTGCGGAGCTCGTCGAGGTATGCCGCAGCCGAGGCGTCGAGTTGGGAGTGATCGGCCCCGGCGATCCGATAGCCGCGCAGGCAGTTGCGGACCGCGCGGGGATATCGCTCATCGAGGGTGATGACGCCGTGGAGATCATCCGCGCGAGGCAGGCAGCGGGCACCTTCGTCGCGTTCGCCTCGGATACCGTGGAGGCAGCGGCGGCGTTTGCGGCGTGTGACCTAGCGATCGGCGTGACGGATGGTCCTAGCGGGCTTCCAGCCCACGCCGACCTGCTCGCCCCCGATCTCGCCACGGTCGCCGCCATCGTCGATTCGGGCGCGCGCCGCGAGGCATCCGTACGTGACTCCGCAATCCTCTCGGCAATCGCCAACACCGTGGGCGTCGCCTGGGGTCTCCGGGCGAGGCCGGGTGTCGAGCGCGCCTCCACTCCAGTAAACATCGCGGCCCTCGTTGCCTTGGCCGTCGGCTGGGCGAGGCTGCGCGGCGGGGAGAGGCCGGGGTCAGCCATCTCGCGCCTGGCCGATCCTCAACCGGAACGGTGGGGGCGGCGTAGCGTCGCAAACGTCCTAGCAGACCTCGACACCAGCGAGGAGGGCCTTACCAGGGCGCAGGCCGCGGAGCGGCGCCAAACGTCTCTGCCGACCACACGGACCCACCGGCTGTGGGAGGCGATTCTCGACCAGATCCGGTCCCCGCTTACCGTGATACTGGCGGCCGGGGCGGGCCTCTCGCTCGCCTTGGGGGAAACCGCCGACGTCTTCATGATCGGGGCGATGATCGTGGCCAACGCCGCCGCCGGGGTGTGGCAGGAGCGCCAGGCCGATCGGGCA
>JADDPA010000033.1 GCA_016782125.1 Thermobaculum sp. | reverse complement strand
GGTGGCATGGTGTTCGGCACCGGCTGGGCAATCGTCGGCGCGTGTCCCGGCACCGTCTCCACGATGCTTGCGGCGGGCAGCCTGCTCGGAGTGGTCCCGCTCGCGGGGATATTGGCCGGTATCCTGCTGCGCGACCGCGTTGTCGAGCGGCCGCAACCCGCTTCCCGAGAGCCGGCCCGCGCCGCGAGCACGATTCCACCGGCGTAGAATAGTGCGAATCACGGACGTTCCCGTGAGCGTGCTGACGGCGGATCAACGCCCCCCGTATGGGGAAACGAGCAACGAGAAAGCCAGTTCCACGCCGCTGCCGCTGGTAATGCAGGCACCCGAACGCTGCTGAGGCATATATACTGCTAACAACGGCGTAACCGGGTATGATACGAGCTCTGGGTGAATGGTAGTCAGCGTGTCATGCCGAGCGTGCGAGGAATCCGCGGTACATCGCATGCGGATCCCTCGCTGCGGCTCAGGAAGATCCAGAACATCCTTGGCTGGATCGTATACGACAGGGCCGGGCGCACGTGGCGTCACCCCCCGGCCGGCCAGAACCGAATGGAGAGGTGTGAGGCAGCTACTATGACCACTGTCGTAGAAAACCCGCTACGCGCGGGCTCCCGGTCGGAGGCGCAACCCCAGCCCGCGACCCTGGTGATCTTCGGGGCCACGGGCGACCTGACGAAGCGCAAGCTCATCCCCGCGCTCTACAACCTCGCCATCGACGGCCACCTGCCGCCGAACTTCAGTGTGATCGGCTTCGCCCGACGCGACTGGACGGACGAGTTCTTCCGCAATGAGATGTGCGAGGGGATCAAGGAGTTTTCCCGCAGGCCGTTCGATCAGAATCTCTGGAATACCTTTTCCCAGAGCCTGCACTTCCTCTCGTCGAACTTCGATCAGCCGGAAGGCTATAAGGAGCTGCAGAGTTGCCTGGACCGCTTCGATGAGGAGCGGGGCACTCCCGGCAGCCGCCTGTACTATCTCTCCACCCCGCCAAGCTATTACCCGACGATTATCGAGAACCTGGGCGAGGCGGGGCTGAGCGGTCGCATGGCGCGCCGGAATGAAGGTGCGTACTCGCGCATCATCATCGAGAAGCCGTTCGGCCACGACCTGGAGTCGGCGATTGCCCTCAACGATCAGCTCCACCAGGTGTTCACCGAGCAGCAGATCTATCGCATCGACCACTACCTCGGTAAGGAGACGGTGCAGAACATCCTCGTGCTGCGGTTCGCGAACGGCATGTTCGAGCCGATGTGGGATCGCCGGTATATCGACCATGTGCAGATCACCGCGGCGGAGTCCGTCGGCGTCGAGACGCGCGGGGGCTACTACGAAGAGTCCGGCGCGTTGCGCGACATGGTGCAGAGCCACCTGCTGCAATTGCTGAACCTGGTCGCGATGGAGCCGCCCGTCGCCTTCGACGCGGACGCCGTGCGCGACGAGAAGGTCAAGGTGCTCAAGTCCATCCGGCCCATTCGCGGCAACCTTGTCGCGGAACAGGTGGTTCGCGGGCAGTACGACGCGGGTTCCGTGGCCGGTAAGGAGATGACGGCGTACCGCGATGAGGAGAAGGTCTCCTCCGAGTCGAGCACCGAGACGTACGTGGCGATGAAGCTGTTCGTGGATAACTGGCGGTGGCAGGGCGTCCCGTTCTACCTGCGCACCGGCAAGAGCCTCACGAAGCGCGTCACGGAGATCGCGATTCAGTTCAAGCAGCCGCCCCTGGCACTCTTCAAGGGCGCGGAGAATCAGAGCAGCATGGAGCCGAACGTGCTCGCTTTGCGCATCCAGCCCGACGAGGGCATCTCGCTGAAGGTGCTCGCGAAGACGCCGGGCACCCGGCTGAACATCCGCCCGGTAAAGATGGAGTTTTTGTACGGCTCATCGTTCGGGGAGGACCCGCCCGAGGCGTATGAGCGCCTGCTGCTCGACAGCATGATCGGTGACTCCACGCTGTTCACCCGCAGCGACGAGGTGGAAACCGCCTGGTCGTTCGTGACCGATATCCTGGAAACCTGGGCACAGATGCCGGCGCCCCGATTCCCGAACTACGAGAGCGGCGCGTGGGGACCGCGCGAGGCGGATCGGCTGCTGTATCGCGATAACCGGGAGTGGCGCTGGCCGTAGCGCCCGGCGGCGTCTCGGGAATCGCTACTATGCCACCGTGGCAGGGAGGGGAGCGGGAGATGTACGCGAGCGAGAACACGACGCAAGGACTGACCTGGGAGGGGAAGTCCGTCCAACTCGGGGATATCGAGCGCGAGCTCAACCGGCTGTGGGAGCAGACAACGGCCACAGCGCAGGACAAGAGCGCGCGTGTCCGCTCCAGCGTGCTCAACCTCGTGGTGCACACGTTGAGCGATGCTGATGCGGAGAAGATCAGCGAAACCGTGGGCAGGCTCTCGGGCCGCCACCCGTCCCGTGCCATCATCCTGAGCGCGGAGCCGCACCATGAGCAGCCGTCGCTCGATACGGCGATCAACTCCTACTGCTTCGAGGATCCCGGTTCGGGCGCGCAGGTGTGCTGCGAGCAGGTGTTGGTCGGTGCGAACGGGGAGTCCGCAAACCACCTGCGCAGCATCGTCACGCCGCTGCTCTTGCCGGACCTGCCGATGTATCTGTGGTGGATGGGCCACCCCGATTACGACGCGGAAACGTTCACCGACCTGATCCGTTTCACGGACAAGCTCATCATCGACTCCAACAGTTTCGCCCCCAGTGGGGAGGCGTTTCGGCGCGCGCTGCAACTCCAGCGGGAGCGCAATCGGGTCTGCGCGGTTCAGGACATCAACTGGATCCGGCTGCTGCGGTGGTTCGAGTCGATAGCGCAGTTCTTTGACGATCCGGCTCTGCGCCCGCATCTCGCCGGCATCCAACGGATGCGTATCGAGTACGCCGCGGGACAGAACAACGCTAGCCCGGCGCAGGCGGCGCTGCTCGCGGGCTGGCTCTACTCCCGTCTGGGCGAGGAACCGGGCGACGTTGAGCTTGCGGCCCTGGCCACCCCGTCCGTACCCCCCGGTACGGTCATCTCGTTCGAGCTGGGCACGCTGCACGAAGACAAGCCCGCCAGCTTCCACCTGCGCCTCAAAGACGATGATGCGTCGCACGCCCATGCGTACGCCCAGGTGGGCGACCAGCGGCACCTGGAGCGGTCGTCCCTGATCGCGCCGCGCACCGAGCACGAGGCTCTCGACCATGCGCTTGAAGGATGCAATCGCGACGTGCCGTACGAGGAATCGCTGCCGATCGCCGCGCAGTTGCTGGAACGCGAGGCGGTGAAGTAATGCCGACGAATGCCGATGTGCAGGTCCTGCCGACGAAGAACGACGTCGCCCGAAAGGCCGCAGACGAGTTTGTCCGCGCCGTAGCGGAGTCGGTGCAGGAGCGAGGGGCGTTCTCCGTCGCGCTCGCTGGGGGATCAACCCCGCTGGGCATGTATCAGCTGCTCGCCGGAGAGCCGTATCGGTCGCAGGTGGAGTGGGAGCGGGTGCTGTTCTTCTGGGGCGACGAGCGATGCGTCCCGCCCGACGATCCCGAGAGCAACTACGGCGCGGCAGCAGCGGCGCTGGTCTCGAGGCTGGGTCTGCCCGAAGCCAATGTGCATCGGATGCGGGGCGAGTTGGACCCGCACGAGGCGGCAACCGCATACGAGCGCGAGCTACGGCACGCCATCGGTGGCGAGCCGCCCCGTTTCGACCTGATCCTGCTCGGGATGGGCGACGACGGGCACACCGCCTCGCTTTTCCCTGGCACGGATGCGCTCGGCGAGACCGGGCGGATTGTGGTGGCGAACCACGTGCCGAAGCTGGATGCGTGGCGGCTCACCTTCACGAGCACGCTGATTAACGCGGCGCACCGGGTGTTGTTCCTTGTGACGGGCGAGGGGAAGGCGGAGGCGCTCAGAGCCGTGCTCGAAGGTGAGCCGGACCCCAACACCTACCCCTCGCAACTCGTCCAGCCCACGGACGCCCGCCTGCTCTTCCTCCTCGACGAGCCCGCCGCAGGGTTGCTCAAACGTAGCTGACTCGCTGACACGGGAGGGTGTTGAAAAACTTCTTTGCCGTGGACATACCTACGTGAAAATGGCTAAAGTCGAGCCCCTGTTGTCAGGCGTGCATTCCGTTGACTCAAGATATCGGGAACTTGCTCGTGTCCTGTCTCGTTTTAGGAATCAACAGAACGAGAAAGGGGGGCGATGGATGCGCCGCCACTGGTCAGTAATGCTCGCACTGCTACTCGCGGCTTGTGGTCAAAGGGAGTACAACTATCACGGCCGGACTCTCTCACAGGATGTCCTGGACGGGCCGCCATATCACTGGCCCTGCCAAGGTGATATGGAGCAGGAGCCTGAAGCCAGGGGCGATGTGACGTACGTGAACGGTCCCGAAACTTTAATAGGCTGTGTCAGGGACAGCGGCGGGCATCCGATCAAGGGAGCCAGCATCTACGTTCCGGATGAGCCGGAAGCGATTCCCGTGACCACCGTTCCGGAGTTGCCTTTCGCGCAGAGCCAGGCAGACGGCAGGTACCAGCTGGGAATGGACCCTGTCTCAGCTAGATGGCTCATTGAGGTCCAGGCGGCTGGCTACGAGATGCTTAGGCAGCCGGTCGAGATGAGAAAGGGTCGGACCTTGGTGTTGGACTTCACTTTGCAGCCGCGACACGCCAGCCCGACGCCGACTCCCTGACGTTGGACGGTGAAGCTGCGGCCGATCTGCCGGTTGCAGCAGTGTCAGATGCCGTTGCGCAGGCAAATGCCGTCTGGCGCAGGAATCTTTTCGTCATACTCGAACTCTTGCTCTGCCTCGCACTGTGGTTGCTCATCGGTTTTTGCCGGTTGTCGCAGTCCTGACATATGAGAGTGCTACACCGTTCTGTTCGATGCGATATCCAGCCCACCTCGGAAGGATGAGGCTGGCAGTTCACTCGTACCGTCCCATCTCCCGGTATCGAGTGTCGTAACAGTCCGGTAGTGCTCGTTTTTTTGACAGGCTATACTGACCCCCGGCCTGCACGATTTCATTGTGGTATGCGGAGGCCCTGTGGCACAGCTATCTCGCGAACCAAAGAGAAGCCCGTTACAGCCCCACACGTCGTACCTGATCTGCGGCACGCCGCGCAGTGGGAGCTTCCTGCTCTGCGAGGCTCTGAAGAACACCGGGATCGCGGGCATGCCGGAGGAATCTTCTGGCGCGGCGACGAGCCGGCCTGGCGTGAGCGCTGGGGCGTCTCGACCTATGCGGAGTATGTCGCGGCGGCCATCCGGCAGGGCATGACCGGGAACGGGGTGTTCGGTGCCAAGGTGATGTGGGGGTACTGGGACGACTTCACCGGCAAACTGCGTACCGTGGAGGGCAACGAGTCGCACCCCGTGCCGGAGATACTCGCCCGGACCTTCCCCGGCCTGCGCTACATCCACATGACGCGCCGGGACCGCGTGCGCCAGGCGGTTTCCTTCGCGAAGGCGATCCAGACCGGCATCTGGGCGTCGTACGGGGAGGAACCGCAGGAGCCTCGGCGGGAGCGCATCTTCGATTTCGAGCAGATCGACCACCTGGTGCGGGAGGTCGAGGCGCATGATGCGGCGTGGCGCGGCCACTTCGCGGAGGCAGGCGTCGAGCCGATGGTGGTCGTGTACGAAGACTTGGTGCCGGCATACGAGCAGACGGCACGGCGGGTACTGGACTACCTGGGCATAGTCGCGCCACCCAACCTGAAATTCGGTGAGCGCCGGATGACGCGCCAGTCGGATGGCGTCTCCGAGGAGTGGGTGCGGTGGTACCGTGCGATGAGGCAGGAGCGGCAGGACGCTGGGGACGCCTGAGCGAGCGCAGCGTCCCTCGCATTTCCGGCGCGAGATAGCAGGGGAATGGAGGCACGTAATACGGGATCCGGCTGAAGCCTGGCACTTTGTCATTCCGAGCGCAGTGAGGAATCCGTGGTCAAGGAATACGAATCCCCCACTCCGTTCGGGATGACTAATGAGAAGTTTTCACCCGAATCCCATATAACGCTGGGCGGCCGTGTCCAGTGCAGCCGCACACGGAAACGAGAAACGCGAATCTCCGCACCCTGACACACGCCAGGCGCGCCGCAGCCAATCGATCGCCGTGCCGGGTGCTTTATTTGCTGGGTTGGTATCCATCCGAGGAGACACAATGCGGACCGAACCCGACATATCCAAGTCAAATCTCGCTGCCTTGATCCAGCGCGAGTACGGGCTGGACGTGGTGGACTTCACCTTCATCCCCAAGGGCTTCGCCTCCCACCTGTACGCCGCGCACCTGGCGGAAGGCGCGCGCGTTTTCGTGAAGATCGTGCACCCGGAGCCGATGGCCGCGAGCGACCCCGAGTTTTACCTGCCGCTCACGTGGAACCTGTACCACAAAGGGCTGTACCGCAGCCTGACGTACCCACTACGCAACCGTTCCGGAGCGTTCGTGAGCAGCTTCGCCGGCAGGCTGCTCGTGCTCTTCCCGTTTATCGAAGGCGAGACTTTGGAAGACGAGTCGCACTGGACGGACGATCTGCTTGCGGCGCTCGGCTATGCGGTGGGCACGATCCACCGGAGCACGCCGGAGATCGGCGTCGAGAAGCCGTTCGTGGAGGGATACGAGGTGCGCTTTCGTGCCGCGCTGCTCGATTCCATCGCCGAGCTTTGCGCCGTGCGATCCAGGGAGAGCGCGGGTAGACGGCGCTGCGCGACGCCCTCCTGCCGCACGCCGACGTGTTGCGCGCCCGACTCGACCGCCTGGCGGCGCTGCAGGCGCGCGTTCGATGGATAAGCCCCGAGATGGTGG
>JADDPA010000179.1 GCA_016782125.1 Thermobaculum sp. | reverse complement strand
GAAGTGCCGTCACGCCTGCAGATGCGGTTTCTCGGGTGGGCAGGAGCTACCTGGACAATTAACTACAACATTTCTACTGCGCCAGGGTAGAGCATGCCCAGAAGGAGCGGCAGGTTGGGTCTTCTGGCCGCCGAGTAGCGTCTGAAGGGAGGACGTCATGGGCACAAGCCTTCATAAGCCTAGTGCATAATGGGGCGATCGGATGGGGGATAGACAAGCGGCCGTCTTCGTGATCACAGGCGAAGTAGTAGCGGCCGACGTGGGCAACTTCGGTGGCTATGACTACTCCGCACTGCATGCGCGTGCCACTACGCTGATTCAGTAGACAAACGACGTGTAGCGCTGCTGTATGAGCTGAGTCGGTAGCGCGCGCAATTATCCGCTGATGGGCTACAGCAAATCGAACGCAATCATCAGCGCGATACCCACGACAATCCAGATCACGATGATGATTTGTATCTTTGGGCCACGCGGCCGTTGATTACTCAAGCGGTTCCCACCTCTCACTCGCACGTAACGCATATTGTCAGGAGTAAAGTCCGAATCCGCAGCAACCGCACCAGGTCGTTGCGACACCACAGGGGGAGCGATGCACTTGTCTCGTCCGATCCGGAACCTACTACTCTCCGCGTCAGGCGGAGATGGGATGGACGTCCCAGCTTAGTTTGCCGATTTGATCCGTTGCGATGAAAAAGGTATGTTCCAGCGAAGCGTAGACGCGGCCATCGTACCTCCTTGGTCGACAACACGTTCCGGGGACCGGTTCACATCGGGGTTTGAGATAAAGCTCTCGGCTATTACATTGCCGTTTTGATCCAGCCCACTCTACTTAAGTGACAACAGGGGCGGCCTAGCGGCCGCCCCTGTTGTCCGTCACATTGGGCTAGTCCTCGCTGCGAGGAAGTCCTCTCTCGTTCATGTCGCCGCGGCCACTTCTCTGGAAGCCACCGGAGCGAGGCCGCTCCTCGCGCGGGCCGCGATCAAACTGCTGAGGAGGCCGGTCGTTACCGCGGGGCGGTCGGTCGAACCGAGCGGGACCCTCCGGCCTGTCGCCTCTGTCCCGCGAAGGTGCGTTGGGACCGCCCGCGAACGGGGGACGGGACGTCTTCGGAGCAGGCATCTCGCCGGTGAGGATCGCTCGCCGCGAGAGGCTGACCTTTCCATTGCGGTCAATGTCGGTGACCATGACGGTGATCTCGTCACCCATGTCGGCGACATCCTCGACTCTCTCTACCCGGCCCTCCGCCAGCTCGCTGATGTGCACCAGCCCATCCTTGCCCGGTACGAGTTCCACAAAGGCGCCGTACGGCATCACCCTCACCACCTTACCAGTGTAGGTCTGCCCCACCTCCACGTCCTTCGTGAGACCCTCCACTCGCCTCCGCGCGTCCTCGGCGCTAGCGGCGTCCGCGGAGTAGATCAGTACGGTGCCGTCGTCCTCGATGTCTATCTTCGCCCCGGTAGCCTCGGTGATACCTCGTATGACCTTGCCACCTGGCCCAATCACCGCGCCGATCTTCTCAGGGTTGATCTTGACGGTGATTATGCGCGGAGCATAGCCGGAGAGCGCATTCCGGACATCGGGGAGCGCCTCGACCATCTTGCTCATGATGTACGCCCGGCCCTCACGCGCCTGCTCGAAGGCGTGACGCATGATCTCGAACGAGATTCCTGTCACCTTGATGTCCATCTGCAGGCCGGTGATGCCCTTCTCGGTGCCGGCGACCTTGAAGTCCATGTCCCCGAGTGCATCTTCCATACCCTGTATGTCGGTCAGGATCTGGTAGCTGCCATCCGGCGCGGTTATCAGGCCCATGGCAACTCCTGATACCGGCGCCTTTATCGGGACTCCGGCATCCATGAGGCTCAGGGTAGTGCCACACACGCTGCCCATCGAGCTGGAGCCGTTGGAGCTCACAACCTCGGAGACGACCCGAACCGTGTAAGGGAACTCCTCCTCCTCGGGCATCACGGGCAGCACTGACCGCTCGACTAGCGCGCCGTGACCGATGTCCCGCCTGCTAGGCCCACGCAGCATCTTGCTCTCGCCCGTGCTGTAGGGCGGGAAGTTGTAGTGGTGCATGAAGCGCTTGGCCTCTTCGATGCCCAAATCATCAAGCATCTGCTCTTCACGCTTGGTGCCGAGAGTAGTAACGCTTATCACCTGCGTTTGCCCGCGGGTGAAGACTGCAGAACCATGCGTGCGAGGCAACAGTCCAACTTCGGCACTGACCTCGCGTACCTCGTTCGGCTTGCGTCCGTCAGGCCTGCGGCCTTCTGTTAGGATGGCATTGCGAACCTCTTGCTTGAGGAGGGCCTCGAACTCGCGGCCAAGCTCGTCGCTGACCAGCGTCGGGTCCGATACGTCGTCGGTCGCCATCGCGTTGATCAATTGTTCCCGCGCGGCGGCGATCGCGTTCTGCCTCATGATCTTGTCGGGACTGTTCACCGCTGCGGTCAGGCTACCACCGACGATCTCGCGCACGCGGGCTCGCAACTCCTCGTTTACCGCCGGCACCTCAAATTCGTGCTTCGGCTTGCCTATGGCATCGATGAGCTGCCGTTGTAGCTGGACCGTCGGCTGCAGCCCCTTGTGGCCGAATTCTACCGCGCCGAGGACCACGTCCTCGGGCAACTCCTTTGCGGAGCCTTCGACCATTAGAACCGCATCGGCGGAGCCAGCGACCGTCAGGTCCAGAAGGCTGTTCACGCGCTGGTCGGCATCTGGATTCAAGACGTACTCACCGTCCACGTAGCCTACCCGTGCGCTGCCGACGGGACCGGCGAAAGGGATATCCGAAATGCTGATCGCCGCACTCGCCCCGATGATCGACAAAAGGTCGGGCTCATTCTGGTGGTCGGTGCTCATCACAGTCACGATCACCTGGATGTCGTACTTGTACCCCTTGGGAAAGAGCGGGCGGATTGGGCGGTCGGTGAGTCTGGCGCTCAGGGTGGCGTTCTCGGATGGCCTGCCCTCCCGGCGTATAAACCCACCGGGTATCTTACCCGCCGCGTACATCCGCTCTTCGTACTGGACGGTAAGCGGGAAAAAGTCGAGCGTGCTCGGCTTCTGTGAGCGGACGACCGTGGCAAGCACCACGCTGTCGCCGTAGCGTACAAGCACGGCGCCGTGCGCCTGCCCAGCCAGCTTGCCAGCCTCGAGGGTGAGAGTGCGGCCGGCTAACTCTGTAGATAACTTGGTTTCCATATGTCTGTCTCAAACTCCTCGGCGGAGGCGTCGGGTCGGTCCAACTAGCCCGATGCCAACGCGTAAAAGAGCCCAGGCAGTTAGCCTGGACCCTTGCGATTATCTGGGTTTGATTTGTGGCTGTTTACCGGCGGGCTCGGTTAATGTCACGTAGCCCCAGCTCCTGAAGTAGCTGCCGGTAGCGGTCAAGATCGTTCTTCTGCACGTAAGCCAGCAGGCGACGCCTGTGGCCGACAAGCTTGAGTAGACCGCGGCGGGTGTGGTTGTCGTGCTTGTGCTCTCGCAGATGCTCCGTGAGCGCTGCTATCCGCTGCGTTAGCAGGGCGATCTGTACATCCGACGACCCGGTGTCGGACTCATGATTGCGAAACTGCTCCACAACCGGCGCCTTCGCGGCGGCGTCTATCCTCATCCTTCCTCCATACAATTGCTTCTTATCTTCTAATTCCCGCAAGTATACCATAGACGGCCGACGTACCCGCCGGGAGACGCGTCGGTTGGGTAAGCAAGTGGGAATGGCGGGTCGTGGCTCTAGCTGCCGATGGGTTCGGACCGGAGTGTTGTCGCGTCAGGAGCTAGTTGGCGTCGGGCCAGGACGAGGGTTAATAGTCCGACGGCTACGCCGAACCAGAGAGTGCAGAATCTGATCAGGAGCGTTGCGGCAATAGCCTCGGACCTATCCATCGCCCCTGCACCAAGCGTGAGCAGCAGGAGGCTCGTCACGGTCAGGTCCGCGACCCCCAGACCACCCGGCAGCAATGACGCCGACCCTATCAGTGTGGACGCCCCAAGCACGAACGCCGAGAGCAGCAGCAGACGCCACGTCGGTGGCTGGCCAAGCCCGACCAGCACCAGGAAAAACGCCACGCACTCGCCTGCCCACGAGACGATTCCCAACAGTATGCCGACCGCAAGCGGTGACGGAGAGAGCAGGTTGCGACTACTCGCGTACAATGCAGCAATGTCCGCGGTGCGCTTTCGCACGAGCGGCAGCCTGTCGGCTGCTCCCAGTACCAGCCGTCGCCCGGTCTCCGTGACCGATATCCATACAACCAGCGCCGCGAGCAGACCGATCACCGCCAGCACGGGCACTCCAACCCTGTACAGCGCCAGCCCACCCGCGCTGAGCAGCAACAGCGCTATGCCGTCGGTCAGTCGCTCGGCCATCACTATGGGAGCAGAGACGCTTACGGGTGTGCCCGAGACACGGCGCAACAGCACGCTTTTGAGCAGTTCTCCGACCTTACCTGGCGTCATAGCCATCGTCAGCCCGCCCAAAAAGATCGCGAGACTGCTGCCCAGTTTGGTGTGCCCGGCGCCCACGCGGCCCAGGTAGTAGTGCCATTTCACGAAGCGCAGGGCATAGTTGAAAACGGTGAGACCGAGGATCATAGGGATGAGGTCCCAGGCGAAGGCATCGAGCGTCGCGCGCAAGGCACGCACATCTGCCGCGGCAATGAGAGCCAGTACAACGGCTACGCCGATACCGAAACCTATTAGTAGCTTGTTACGCAGGTCAGAGGAAACGGGCACTGAAGGCACTCCTGAAAATTGGCGACTCGCGAGTATAGCGCAAGCAGCGCCTCTCACGCCCCCGAGATCGGACGGCGGATGGCAGTCTCGTGCCACTTTGCGTTCGGTGACCAGCGGCGTAGGACGCGACGAATGAACTAACTGGGCAGTGACGCTAGAAGAAGAGTCGGGCGCGGAGGAACAGGAATATTGCCGACGCGAAGGAGAGGACTGACAGAATGCCGAGGGTGGCGGGAATCGTTTCATCGGCCGCCCCGGGCCCCTGCTGCCCCTCATCCGGGCCGGCTTCGCCCGCCCGATATGCTACTCCAGTGTCTGGTGCTTCGGCAGTAGCGACCGCGCCCGGAGCGTCTGCAGCCTGGGCACCAGATTGCTCCCAGGTGGCTCCAGTCGTCGCGCCGCCCTGTCCGTCTGGTGTCGGCTCGACGGTCTTCGCCCCGATCGCGTCGGTCTGCACTGTTGCGACCACGCTGTCAGCGGCTGCGCTTCCCGCGTCCGCTTCGGGAGCCGTAGCCGCATCCCTGGGCTCTGCTCCAGACGTACTGAAGGTGACCGTTGCGACCGGCTCGACCTCAGCTGCGGCACCTATCGCAGAATCTTCGGTGGTAACAGACTCAGGAGCACCAGCCGCCCCTTGGGTGCGCGCCGCCTCTGGCTGTACTTCGCTGGGGGATGCGCCTCCCGTTGCACCCCCGCCTGACTCGGGCGCATCCACACCTCGCGAGGCGGCATCCATGACGGCTGCCTGCTCTGAGGGGGAGCTCGCTGCAAACTGGAAGCCATTGTTCCGCGGGAGCGCGCCTATCATACCGAGTGCCAGCACAACCGAAGCCGCCAATGAGACCCACGCGGGCCACACCGAGCGTGCAGGGCGGCGGACCGCGAAGTCGTCGAGTACGAATGATCGAGGCACAACCAACTCGGGCAACTGACGCAGCATATCGAGCATCCGCGCGTGCTCATCTAGCTCGGCCGTACACTGCGCGCAGCCTCGCACATGTGCTTCAACGACATCTGTCTCGGCGTCACCGAGCTGCCGGTCGCCAAATGCGGCCAACTCTTCGGGTGCCGGGTGACTTCCCGGCGATCGGCCATCAGGCCCCAGCAACTGCATCCCCCCTCATCGTCCCAACCGCGGCCAAGCGCGGCGCTCACTAAACAAACGCACCCGGAGTCATCAAAGTTCCCCCGTCTCCAGCAGCAGCCTCCGTAGAGCGGTTCTCGCCCTGAACAACCGTGACTTGACCGTTCCTAGAGGGAGGCCAAGTGTCTCCGTCAGTTCGTCGTACGTGAGGCCCTGGACGTCTGAGAGCAACACGACGAGCCGGTGCTCAGGCGGCAGCTTTTGCAGGCACTGTTCCACCGCACGAAGACTCGCGGACGAAAGCGCCGCTGCCTCCGGCCCCTCTTCCAAAGCCGACTCCGGCGCATTCACCGTACCCTGCTCGAGAAGCTCGTCCAACGACGTGGCACGATGCCGGTTGCTCCTGCGATACAGGTCCCGTGCCTGGTTGATCGCTATGCGAAATAGCCACGCTTTGAAGGACCCTCCTTTGTATGTCCGTATGCTTCTCCACGCAGAGATAAACGCTTCCTGTGTGACATCCTCAGCAAGCTGGCGGTCACCCACATGGCGCAACGAGAGGCTGTACAGCTGCCCCTGGTAGCGTTCCACGAGCAGGTTGAAGCTGCTCATGTTGCCCTTTTGGGCGTCTTGAACTAGCTCGTCATCGCTGGCTACGTGCAACGCTCACCAGCGCCTGAGTGTCTTGACTGTCAAGCGGACCCTTACCTATACTGCTGGCGTGGCCGAAGTGGTGGAATGGCAGACACGATCGCCTCAAAAGCGATTGGGGGTGACTCCGTGTGGGTTCGAATCCCACCTTCGGCACCGCCACATCCCCTGCTCCCAGGCGGCGCATTATATCACCACTGGCTCGGGTGTAATTCTAAACGACCACAGCGCCCCTGAGATACCGCCCGCGCCGCTGTAAGGAGGACTCGAGTCGTGATTCTTGGCGTGCTTACGGGC
>JADDPA010000181.1 GCA_016782125.1 Thermobaculum sp. | reverse complement strand
CTCAGCATATCACGTGGCTCAATATATCCGCCCATCGCTGTAGGAGTACCTCCCTAGGGTACCTGCAGAAGCGCAGTTTGCCTGATACGGGAGAGACAACCGCGAGCAGCAGCGTAGAGGAATGGCTGCATCTTGTCGCGCGCGCTCGTGCGACGTGGGACCTCGAACATCAACGCGGCAGCCCGGAACCAATGCAAAATAGTGCCGCCCCGCCATTGCGACCCCGCTTGCGCTGGCCAGAGCGGTCAACTTGCACCCTTCAAGCGGGGCATCACATCCCGCGCGAACAGCTCAATGCCAGCGGTGTCAGGGAAGTCCACCACGCGCACGATGAGGTATTCGACTCCAAGATCGAGGAACGGCTGCAGTTGGTCCGCCACCTGCTCCGGTGTGCCGATGATCGGATTGTTGTCGTAGGGGGAAGCATCGGCGATACGGCGCGCCTCGGTTTCGGTGGGCGCGACCGCTATGGCCTCCGCCGACCAGGTCTTGAGGATGCTATCGTGGTCGCGCCCCACATCCGCACAGTGTTTGCGCAGCACATCGAGCTTGTGGGCGTAGTTGGCCGCGGTCCCTCCCGGGATGTTCCACCAGTCCGCGTACTGGGCCACCAGGCGCAACGTCCGACGCTCGCCCCCGCCACCGATCATCACCGGCGGGACGGGATACGGGCGCGGTTCACAGTAGGCGTTCTCTATCCGGTAGTGGCCGCCGTCAAAGCTCGCGGGCGATTCGGTCCACATGCGCCGCACGATCTGAAGCGTCTCTTCCAACTGAGCAAGGCGTGTTGCCGCTCCGGGGAACGCGTAATCGTACGCGTGGTACTCTTCCTCCGCCCACCCTGCGCCGATGCCAAACAGCAGCCGTCCACCCGTGAGGAGTTGCAGATTGGCCGCCATCTTCGCCAACAGGGCCGGGTTCCGGTACGACTGGCAGAGCACGCTCGCGCCGATGTCCAGCGTCGGATACATGGCGGCGAGATACGTCATGGTAGTCACGCATTCCAGGTATGGCGTGTCGTTGGACTGCCACTTCGCCCACGGCATAAGATGGTCGTCGACCCAGATCGAGTTGAAGTAGGGATGAATGGTTCGCAGCGTGTGGTGGATCTGCGCGACGAACGTTGCCCCGTCACTGCCATCCACCGGAAACGAGGGTATGTGCCAGCCGAAGCGAAGATCGTGCACCGTAGATGTTCCTCCATACCGCACTACAATGGCGTGGCCAGCATGCGCTGATGTCGCACGCGCCGCCGGTCTCCGGCCCCCGCGGTTAGCCCCGGACGAAGCTGAGCCGGACGGTGCGCTCCGGGTTATCGCCGTTCGTGTCAACTATCACGAGCGACTGCCATGTACCAAGATCGAGCCGCCCATTCCGCACCGCAAGCACCAGCGCAGGACTGATAAAGGCGGGCAGGACGTGGTCACGGCCGTGACCCAGTGAACCGTGTCGGTGCCGGTACACGTCCGCGCGCGGTAGCAGTTCCTCCAGCCGGTCGAGAAGATCGGGATCGCTGCCCGAGCCCAACTCCATCAGCGCCAGCCCGGCGGTCGCGTGTGGCAGAAAGACGTGCAACAGGCCATCGCCCAGGTCCGCAACGGCCGCGTTGACGCGCTCAGTCAGATCGGTCACCACCGGTTTCTCGCCGGTATATATGGTAAACTCCGAACTCCACATGGCTGTATTGTACCCGCTCTTGGCAGGCACCGGAGCCATCGGGATACGCAGCGCAGCGTCGTCAGGCAGGAGGACCGCATGCACATCGCCTTCCTCAACCCTCAGGGCAACTTCGATCCCGCCGACAGCTACTGGACGGCGCACCCGGACTTCGGCGGACAACTCGTGTACGTGAAGGAGCTGGCGCTCGCGATGGGTCGTCTTGGCCACCGCATCGACATCGTGACTCGCCAGATCGTTGACCCCGCGTGGCCGGAGTTCGCATCCGCCGGCGATGCCTACCCAAGGCACCCAAACGTTCGAATCGTGCGGGTGCCGTGCGGGCCGCCCACGTTCCTCCGAAAAGAAGATCTGTGGCCATACCTCGGCTCCAAGTTCGTGCCGAACCTCCTCGAACGGTACCGACGCGAGGGCTCCCTGCCCGACCTCACCACCGCCCACTATGGTGACGGCGGGCTCTGCGGCGCCTTGATCGAGGAACGCACCGGGATACCGTTCAGCTTCACCGCGCACTCGCTTGGTGCGCAGAAGATGGACAAGTTGAATGCCGCTCGAAGCAACCTCGCCACACTCGACGAGGAGTACCACTTCACGCAGCGCATCGTGGCGGAGCGCCTCGCGATGAATCGCTCCAGGGTGAACATCACGAGCACCTCCCAGGAGCGCTACAGCCAGTACGCCCACAACGCCTACCGGGGCGCGGTAGACGCCACCGACGACGAGCGCTTCGCCGTCGTCCCGCCCGGCGTCGCGATGGATGTCTTCGACCGAGCCAGCAAGTATGCCGGCGAGGAGGCAGTACACCAGCATGTGCGCGCATGCTTAATCCGCGATCTGCGACCGGAGCGAACAGAACTACCCTGCGTGGTCGCATCCAGTCGACTGGATCCGAAGAAGAACCACATCGGACTCTTCGAGGCGTTTGCGGCGAGCCCCGCACTACGCCAGGCAGCAAACCTGGTAATCATCACCGGTGACCTCGATGACCCGCTCTCCGACTACTCCAGCACCGGTCCCGGTGAGCGAGCCGTGCTCGACTCGTTAATGGCCGTAGTCGAGCGTACGGGACTACGCGGCGAGGCTTCGATGTTCGCGCTTCGAGGCCAGGGCGCACTTGCGGCTGGCTATCGCTACCTCGCGCAAAAGCGCTCGGTATTCGCGCTCACTGCTCTGTACGAGCCCTTCGGCCTCGCACCATTGGAAGCTATGGCGGCGGGCCTGCCTGCGGTGGTCACGAAGTACGGCGGGCCAAGCGAGAGTATGCGCTCCGGAGACGAGGAGTACGGCATCCTGATAGATCCGCACGATCCCATGGTCGTCAGCGCCGGACTATACGCGCTCGTGGCGAACGCGGATCGCTGGAAGCGCTACGCGGATGCCGGCTACAGCCGCGTACTTGCACGCTATACCTGGCAGCGCACCGCGGAAGGCTACCTCCAGGCACTGGCCGGAACGCGCACCGCGCTCGACGAGACGGAGCATGAGGTGCGCGCCACCGCCGGAACGACGACCGACGCCGTCTTGGAGGCGGCGGCACCGGTCGATATTCCGACCGAGCATACCCTGCCCATCCCCCGCTACTTCACGGAGCCGGACTCCGGTGCAGGACTCCCCCTCTCGATCCTTGATGAGGTGTACTTGAGCCTCGACGTTCTCACCGTGGGCGAGACGCTCGTCGACTTCATTTCCCACGAGCAGGTACAGTCGTTGCGCACCGCGAGCCAGTTCGTCCGATACCTGGGAGGACAACCAGCCAACGTCGCGGTGTACGTGGCGAAGCTCGGATGCCGCTCTGCGGTGCTCTCGAAGGTGGGAACCGAGTACTTTGGGGAGTTCCTTGAGGAGCAGCTGCAGCGCCACGGGGTCAGCACGGAGGCACTGCATCGCACCGACGCCGCGCCCACCACGAGCGCGTTTATCACCCGCACGATCAGCGTGCCGGACTTCCAGATCAACCGCGGCGCGGATGCTCTGCTCGAGATCCGCGATGTGCCGGAGGAGTTGATCGAGCGTACGCGGGCGGTTCACACGTCCACCTTCGCGTTGTCCCAGGAGCCACAGCGCTCCGCGATTCGCCGCGCCCTCCGCCTGGCACATCGTCATGGCAAACTCGTTTCCCTCGATCCAAACTATTCGCCCCGCGTATGGCCCGACAAGGAAGAGGCGTGGGAGGTGCTTGCGGAGATCCTGCCGCACGTCACGATCGTCAAGCCGTCGCTGGAGGACGCGCGCCGTCTCTTCGATCCGAATATGAGTGAGGATGCACTCGAGGAGGCGTGTCTGCGCGAGTTCCACGACCTCGGCGCACCGGTAGTCATCGTCACACGTAGCGGCGGCACCGTGACGGTTTCCACGGAGGGACGGGTGGAGCGTGTCGGCCCGCTGCCATTGGTACCGGTGCAGAATATAACGGGTGGCCGCGACGCATTCTGGTCCGCACTGCTCGTCGCCCACTTGGACGGAAAGCCCTGGTCGCTCGCCGTGGCGTTCGCCCACGAGGTCGCCGCGCTGAAACTGCGCATTGTTGGCCACGTCGAGCGAGCAATCGACCGCGAGGTCCTCTACCAGAAGCTCGAGCGCCAGTTGGCCGGTCACGGTGTCTGACCCAACCGCCGCCTCTCCCAATGCGCCGGACCTCGACGTCATGGCGATTGGCGAGTTGCTCATAGACCTGATCTCCACGGAGCCCGCCCCGTCGCTACGAGACTCTGCCGGCTTTGGCAGGCATCAGGGCGGGGCGGCGGCGAACCTGGCGGTCAACGTGGCGAAGCTGGGTGGCCGCTCCGCGCTTGTGGCTAAGACGGGCATCGGGGCGTTCGGACAGTACTGCAAGAACGAGTTGAATCGCTTCGGCGTGCTCACCGACTACCTGGTGATGGACCACCGCGTCCGCACCACCATGGTGTTTGTTGCCCGAACCGCCGGGACTCCGGACTTCGAGGTCGCGCGTCAGGGCGACGCCGAACTCCGGCCCGAGGAGGTAGCGGAGGAGGCCATCGCGCGCGCACGGCTCGTGCACACCACCGCTTTCGCCCTGTCACGAGAACCGTGTCGCTCCGCGGTGCTCCACGCAGTGCGTCTTGCCAAGCAACATGGAAGGCTGGTATCGCTCGACCCGAACTACCACCCGGACGTGTGGCGCAACCTGTTCGAGGCTCGTGCGGTACTCGGCGAGCTGTACCGCCTGGTGGACCTTACCAAGCCGTCGCTCGACGACGCTGAGCGATTGTGGGGTCCGGGCCGCACCCCTGAAGAATACGTCGAAATTTACGCCGAGCTTGGCGCAGGCACGGTTGTGCTCACGATGGGGTCCGAAGGCGCGATAGTACGACATGACGGCGACACCACCTACCTGCCGCCGCGCGCCCTTGAGGTCGCGGATGCCACGGGCGCCGGTGACGCCTACTGGTCAGGATTTCTGGTAGCGTGGCTCGACGGTCACGCTCCGGAACAATGCGCCCTCTTCGCGCGGGAGGTGGTCGAGCGCAAACTGCGCACCGTCGGCCCGCTGCCCCAGAACCTCGACCGGCGGGACCTGTACGCGGCAGTCGCGGGATAGCCCGTATCGATCTGTCCGCTGCAGGCCACGACGCCGCGCACAAGACCAGCGCGCAAGCTAGGCGGAGGATCAACCGGCAAACCTGCCTCTAATCTCTGACGGATCGTCCGCCCATTCGTTGGCCAGCGTACTCCGCGTTGAGGGTGCGCTGGCCTGCATGCCGGGCCGGGACCAGATGTTCGCACACTCCGCACAGACCTGTTCTGGGATCAGTCCCATGGCCATGAGCACACCGAAGATCTTGCAGCCGACACAGAAGGCGAATACGGCCTCCATCGTGGCAAACACCCCGATCATCCCAACGAGCCAGTAGGCTGCTCCCGTCTGCCCGAAGCCGAAGGCAAGCACCAGCGCCACAAGCGAGATAACAGCCCCGATGGTCTGCGCGAAGCGCTTCGGAGGCCCGGGCACATACTTCGGACGCATGTGCAGACGCGGTGTGACCACCTGAGTAACCAGTCGCCCGAGCGGGCTGAAGCGCGGTCCGGCGAGCGCACGGGTGACGAATCCGAAGGCAAGCGGCAAGATGATCAGCGGCTCTTGCAGCGCCAGTGTGAGTGTGGCCATTGCCACCACACCAGCGGCCACGAGACGCGCCGATACCTCATTCACGGGGTTGGGAAAACTGAAGACATCTTTCATACTCACGAAAATGTTTGAACCCTTTCTCTGGCGGTGTGGTTCGCGCTGTCAGCGCATCTTTGCATCTGTCTACTACCAACGCCCACAAGTGCTGCTTGTATGCCCACCTGATATACAACGCCATGCCTCTGCACGACCACTGTTACGCCAGCGTGCATTATAGTTGGCAGGATGGGAGGAGACGACAGATGGGTAAGGTCTACGACTCGATAAGTGATGATCAGCGTGCGTTCATAGCAGCCCAGCAGATATTCTTCGTCGCTAGCGCACCCTTGGGCACCGAGGGACACGTCAACCTGTCGCCCAAAGGGCTCGACTGCCTTCGGGTGCTCGCGCCCGACCGCGTGGCGTATCTCGATCTGACTGGAAGTGGCAACGAGACCTCCGCCCACCTGCACGAGAATGGCCGGATCACCCTCATGTTCTGCGCTTTCGCTGGCCCGCCGATGATCCTGCGGCTCTACGGCCACGGCGAGCCTGTGCTGCCGGATAGCGATCGGTGGGCCAAGCTGCACCCGCTTTTCGGCGAGTACCCCGGAGCGCGCCAGATCATCGCCATCGAGATCAGCCGGGTGCAGACGTCGTGCGGCTTCGCGGTGCCGAAGTACGAGTACGTCGGCCAGCGTGACACGCTGATCAGGTGGGCCGACGCCAAGGGGGCCGAGGGGCTCGAGGACTATCGCCGCGAGCGTAATGCGCGCAGCATTGACGGGCTCGCGACGCCGCTCGGCGAGGACCGATGAGGGTATCTGACTAGCGAACAGCCCGCCTGCCTTTCAGAAGAGAGTCAAACGTCTGAGCTGTCACTCCTTGCGCCGTCGCCACTGAGTACACGAGCTTTCGTGTCAGCCTCACTGCAGGTCGGTGTAAAGGGGGCAAAGGCAGAACCTTGCCACGCCGCTCCTAGAGAGC
>JADDPA010000190.1 GCA_016782125.1 Thermobaculum sp. | reverse complement strand
CCACGTTCGTGTCGAGCAGGTAGAGAGGCACCCGTCCCACCTGTGCCAGCCACGCCTGCACAGCCACCTGTTGGCCTGCAAGGTCGACCAGTATCTTGAGGGGCGTGCCGTCGGCGTTGCGCACAAGCTGCAGGGGCAGGTTCTCGAAGCGGTTTGGGCCGTACAGCTCCTGTTGCCAGCCGTCGGCGAGGAGCTGCTGATCGAAGTAGCCGTACCTGTAGAGCAGGCCCACAGCTACGAGCGGAACGCCCAGGTCGCTCGCCGACTTCAGGTGGTCGCCCGCCAGCACGCCCAGGCCCCCGGAGTAAATCCGCAGGCACTCCGTCAACCCGAACTCCGCCGAGAAGTAGGCCGCCAGCCCGCCTTCCTTGCGAGCCTCGCTCCGGCTGTACCAGGTGGACCCGCCCGCCATGTACTCGTCGAGATCACGGGCCGCGACATTGACGGCAGCGATGTAGTCGGGGTTGCTTATCGCCTCAGACAGGCAGGCGCGGTCCACCTGGCGAAGCACCGTAATTGGATTGTGACTGCTGCGCTCCCACAGGTCGGCGTCCAGCCGCCGAAAAAGGTCGAGCGCATGGTTGTTCCACGCCCAGCGCAGGTTGTACGCCAGGTCGCGCAGCCGTGTCAGCTCGGCCGGTAGCGAGATGTCGTTGTTATTATTCTGATTCTGCTGCATATAAGTGTTCATCTCCCATATATGTTAATAGCCGCTCCGGCTCGGACCTCCACCCCTGATCCTTGTGCGTCATTCTCGCCGGCGCAGCATCGAGGTGGCATCCTCACCAGCTACTTCCCTCAGCGCTCCTCGATGAGATTCACGACCAGCGCGGGCCAAGCAGTCTGGTGCTGCGTCCCCGCCTCTTGCCCGTGATAGCACTCGAAGAAATGCGCTGTCTGCTTCCAGCATCGTTCGACGTTGATCACGAAGCTCTCTCGCAACTCCTCTGCCATCTCGCTGTGAGGAAGCGCGCACGTGCAGCGTGGCAACGAACTCGGATCTTCATCGGAGTTACCGCGGTGCCGCAAACCACCCCGCACCCAGCGGGGGCAGTGTGGCTCTGATCGTACTGCCGGAGAGCGTGGCCGCCGGAAGTTGCCCGAGCAAGTCCCACCACTCCCCCTCTTTCGGATCGCCTTCCAGAGCCAGATCTATCTCCAGTGGCTGTGACCCGCTGTTGAAGAGAGCGAGGACGGTTTCATCACCGTGCCGGCGGAGAAAGCCGTAGCCGCCTGGCTCCCCTATGTATACAGTCTGCACTGTGCCGCACGAGAGGGCCTTGCTGCCACGCCGCGTGTTGATTGCCTTGCGATAGAACTCGAGCAGGTTGGCATCGGGGGAGTCCCACGGATACGCCCGGCGGCTGTCCTCCGCGTACTCTCCCTCGATGCCTGCCTCGTCACCGTAGTACACCATCGGGACCCCTGGGTAGGCGAGCTGGAGGGCGGCGGCAAGCTTGACTCGTGAAGGGTTCCCCTCCAGGACTGTCAGGATGCGTGCGGTGTCGTGCGAGCCTATCAGGTTCAGCTGCGCGTGGAAGAAGGGCTCCGGTGTGTCGCGGCGAAGCGTCTCGAGCCTGTCGTCAAGCTCGGAGGCGGAGAGCTTACCGCCCGTGTAGCCGAGCACAGAGTAGCCGAAGCGGTAGTTCATCGTGGCGTCGAACGAGTCGCCCACGAGGCGGTCAGTGGCGTCGCTCCAGTCCTCGGCAATGAGGTATGCCTCAGGGTAGTCCTTACGTACCGCGCGCCGGAAGCGTCGCCAGTACTCGTGCGTGATCCACGGCGTCACGTCCGTCCGCCACCCGGCGGTGCCGAGCGCGAGCCAGCGATGTGCTATTCCTTCCGCGCCGAAGAAGAACTCCTCCACCTCCGGGCACTCGACGAACTCCGGCATGGTCTGAACGCCCGACCAGCCTTCGTAGCCATGCGGCCACTCGGTGAAGTGGAACCACCTGTAATACGGCGAGAGCTTGTCCTCCTGCGCGGCCTTGAAGTAGATGCTGTCCTTCGAGCAGTGGTTCCACACGCCGTCTAGCTGGATGCGAATGCCGAGCTCGCCCGCCTTCTCGATCAACTCGCGCAGGTCGTCCTCCGTGCCGAGGCGCGGGTCTATGCGCGTGTAGTCGATCGCGTCGTAGCGGTGGTTCGTGGGCGAGGCGAAGATAGGCGTGAAGTAGATGCAGGTGATGCCCAGCTCGTGGATGTACGGCAGCTTCTCTATCACGCCTCGCAGGTCGCCGCCGTAGAAATCGCGGCCCTTCGGCGGGTGCTCCGGTTTGTCGCCCCACTCGTTGATAATCACGTCCCGACCGTACGTGGTGGGTGCCCCCTTATGGAGGTTCTCCGGCTCGCCACGCGCGAAGCGGTCGGGGAATATCTGGTACACGACGGCGCCGGACGTCCAGGCAGGAGGTAGGCTCTCGGGCGTCCACACAGCGAGCCTATGTGGCTGCTCCACCCACACGCCGAACAGCATCTCGCTCGTGCCTTCATTCTGTCGTCTCTCCTGGAGGACCGTGCCGTCGGCAAGCTCGAAGACGTACGACAGGACGGTCGGCTCCTGGGGCAGTAGGATATCGGCGTGCCACTCACCGTCCGTGCCCTGCGAGGGTTGGAGCGCGACGCGCCACCCATGCTCGCGGCGAGGGTCGGTAAGCACGGCCTCGGGATAACTATCGGCTGGAGCCTGCAAGACGAGGCGCACAGTGGAAGAGACGGGCGAGGCAGGCGGCGGCACGTGCGGCAAGACGCCGCCGCGTACGCGGCGCGCGGCAGAGAGGCTGGGATCGTCGTGGTGCAGAGTCGTCACTCCAATCTGGTCGTTACTGGCCGGACAGCATGCAGGGGCGTTCAAGCGAACACCCCTGCGTTACTGCGGGTAGTTGGGTCGTGAGTAGGCGCTATCCCTTCACGGAGCCGGTCGTGAGGCCGCCTATTAGCTGTCGTTGCAGGGTCAGGAAGACGATCACGATCGGCAGCGCTCCCACGAGCGCGGCGGCTGCGAAGATGCCCCACCGCTGGTTGAACTGGTCATTTATGAACAGGGCCATCCCAACCGCGAGCGTGTACTGGTCAGTACTCTTGAGCATCACGCGCGCGAGCAGGAAGTCCCCGTACGTCGCGACGAACGTCAGGATCGCGATCACGGCAAGGATCGGGCGGACGAGAGGCAGCATCACGTGCCAGAACGTCTGGAAGTTGGATGCGCCGTCTATGCGCGCCGACTCGTCCAACTCCCGCGGGACCGTGTCAAAGTACCCCTTCATCAGGTATGTGTTGAATCCGAGCGCCCCACCAGTATAAATCAGCAGCAGACCGCCGTGCGTGTTGAGCCCAAGGAACGGGAACACCTTGCCTATCTGCTGCAGCAGCAGGAAGAGGGCGACGACGGTCAGGATGTTCGGGAAGAGCTGGATCAGGATGATCGTAAGCAGCCCCGCCTGCCTGCCCCTGTAGCGGAAGCGGGAGATGGCGTACGCGCCGAGCGCGGACACCGCCACTACAATGAGCGCCGTCAGGCCCGCGAGCTTGATCGAGTTCCAAATCCAGAGTGGCCACGGGTGCTGCGGGCTGTTGAACAGGCTCCGAAAGTTGTCGAGTGTAGCTCCCTCCGGGATAAGACTCTGGTTGACGAGTGTGTTGGCTGGGTTCAACGCGGCCGACAGGATGAGCAGCACCGGCGCCAACGCGTACAAGGTCGCCAGAATCACGGCCAGGAGCTTCAACACGAAGCCGATGCGGCGTGATGTCTTCACCGAGCGAACACGAGTCGCTGGACGTGCCTCCGCTACACCAGTGGCTGTGCGCTGTCTGATGGTGGACATGTTAGGTCACCTCCTCCAGCCTGCGAGTCAGCCTGAAGTTGAAGATCGTGATCGCGGCCACGATCATGAAGATGATCAGGGATATGGCAGCCGCGAGGCCGAAGTCCGTGCCCCTGCCGCTGGCGAACGCCAGTCTGTACGTGTACGAGATGAGTATGTCCGTCTGCCCGGCTACGCTCGCTCCGTTAGGATCGGGTGGGTTGCCTTCCGTCACCAGCTCGATCAGCGTGAAGTTGTTGAAGTTGAAGGCAAACGACCCTACCAGTAGCGGCGCCACTGCTACGAGCAGCAGCGGCAGCGTGAGCGAGCGGAACTTCTGTATCGGCCCCGCGCCATCCAAGTCCGCCGCCTCATACATGTCCGAGGGTATGCTCTGCAGCGCTCCCAGACAGATAACCATCATATACGGGAAGCCGAGCCACAGGTTGATCGCCAGGATCATTATCTTGGCAAGGTTGGCATCCGAGAACCAGTCCGGCGAGATGCCAAAGAGACTCTCCAGGGCTTTGTTGATCGGCCCGTGCACCGTGTTGAACAGACCGACCCAGATGAGCGCGCTGATGAAAGCGGGTATCGTGTACGGGATGATGATGAGCGAGCGCCAGAGGCCGCGCACAGGCAGTTGCTTGTCATTGAGCACCATGGCCATCGCCAGGCCAAGGCTGAAGGTGGTGAGCACCGACAGCAGCGCGAACAGCACCGTCCATACGAACACCCCTAGGAAGGGCTGCCGTATCTCCGGACTGGTGAAGATCCGCGCGAAATTGCGCCACCCGACTACCGCCGCGAAGCCGGGCGTGACGCGTTCGCCATCGGGCGCGGTGAAGAACCCGTCCTTTGGAGTATAGACCTTGCCGGTCTCGTTATTCCTGAGCTGGTCCGTGGCCGGGTCGTACGTGAACCTGCGCTGCTGGATAGATGCGGAGTCCAGCGAGTTGAACCGAAGCGGCCCCTGCTCGCCCGTTATCCCCAGCTTGTTGAGGTCGCCGAGGTACCTGAGCACCTGCAAGCGCTTGAGTTGCTGGTAGCCATTGATCTGCTCCGGCAGTTCGCCTCCGACGGGTGCGCCGCCGAGCAGCTCTGGGGTCGCTGGCCTGATGCCGTTCTCCTTGCTCGCGACGAAGGTGTTACCCTGCTCGTCCTCAAGGTGGATAAGGAACCTGCCGTCATCGGAGCGAAAGGCGGTCCACTTGTACGTCGCACCGCCCTCACCGCTGAAGTACTGCGTCCCTAGCTGGGCAACCACCTGTTCCTTGGTAAGCAGGTGACCGTCACCGTAATTAGTGAAGGCTATGTAGACCATGTACACCACTGGGTACACAACCATCAGGATGAGCAACACGAGACCCGGGGCGAGCCAGCGCCAGGGGTACAGCCCATTAAAGAGGAAGATCACGTTGACGAGCAGCGTGATGAACAGGACGAGCCCACCGATTACCGCCGCCCCGTTCGAGAACAGCCTGTAGGCAAACCACAGGGCCACCGCGTCTATGAAGGCGAGGCCTCCCAGTCGCACCAGGAGGTCGGTGATGGAGGTGGTGGGGCGCTCGAGCGCCCCACCCTCCTCTGACACACCCTTCGGGTTACTTAATCTTGGATCGGATGGCTTTCGCAGCATTGTCCATCACCTTCTCAGGATTGCCGCCCTTCTGCTGGAACAGGAGGGTCACCGCATTACCCCAATCCGTCCACACACCGGCCATCTGAGGGATGGCAGGCATCGGGTCGCCATTCTTGGCAGACTCGCCGAACGCCTTGATAGCGGGGTCGTCCACCTTGTTCTTGACGGGTAGCCATGCGGGGATGCGCGGGTCGCCCTCGTAGAACGCCTGCATCACCTCGTCGGTGGCGACGAACTCGGTCAGGAACGCCTTGGCGACATCCTTGTTCTTGCCGAACGCGCTCACCGCGAAGCCCTGCGAGCCGACGAACGGGCGCGCGGCTTCCTTCATCTTCGGGATGGGCGCGATCGCGAAGTCGTCCTTCACCTTGCTCTTGCGAGTATCGCCGAGCGCCCACGGACCGGTGAAGTACATTGCCGCCTCACCGTTGCGGAACAGGCTCTCCATCGTCGGGGCGTCGATGCCCTTGCGGAGAAGACCCTGCTTCACCATGCTTGAGATCTCCTGTGCGGCCGCCTTCGCGCCAGGGCTGTCGAAGCCCAGGTCCTTGGGGTCGTAGGAGCCATCCTGCGTGCGGCCGAAGATGTAGCCGCCGTGGCCGCTGAAGATCGGGTACGCATGGTATGGGTCGCCCTGCTGCAGCACGTATCCCTGCTTGACCTTCTTCTGGTCTTGCAGCCTCTTGGCGATCTGCTTCAGCTCATCCCATGTCTTCGGAGGCTGGGGCACGAGCTTCTTGTTATACATCAGCGCGATGGCCTCAGTGCCGTACGGAAGGCCGTACAACTCGCCGTTGTACGTCCACGCCTTGACAGCGACAGGGTCGAAGTTCTTCTCCTTGTCGCCGACATCGAGCGGCTCGACCAGGCCGTTGGCCACGAGCTCGCCCAGCCAGTCGTGCGCACCGACGATGATGTCCGGACCCTCACCTGCCGGGCCCGCTAGCTTGAGCTGATCTCGGATGCCGCCGAAATCGAGCTCCTGCAAGCGTACCTGCACGCCGTAATCCTGCGTGAACTGCTTGACGAGCGGCTGCAGCGCCTTGACACGGGCGGTGTCTGCCCAGATCACCAGCGTGCCCTCGGTGGAGGCGGCGGGCTTCGCCGTAGCGCCGGCCTGGGGCGTCTCTCCGGCAGGGGCGGCGTCTGCTCCCGTAACCTCGGCGGCCGGGGTCTCGTCAAGTGATGCCGCGGTCGACTCGGCGCCCGCGCCGGCTGTTCCAGCTGTCGGAGTTGTTCCTGCGCCAGTGCCAGTGCCACCAGTGCCACCCCCGGCGTCTGTCGTCGGC
>JADDPA010000137.1 GCA_016782125.1 Thermobaculum sp. | reverse complement strand
GAACGCATCGGCACCCTGTGATGGCTATGGTATAGTCCGGTGAACAGTCGAACGGCACGGGCAGTCGGGAGGGAGCGACCTCGCAGGTGGATCACCAAACCGGCCGCGAGGAGCGCGGCAGCATCTTCCGCAACCGAGCACTGTGGACGTTGATGCTCGCGCATTTCACGGTGGACATGTACGTTGGCTTGCTACCGGTGCTCTACCCCTTACTCATGCAGCGCTTCGCGCTCGACCTCAAGACGGTCGGGCTGGTGTCGTTTGCGTACGTGGGCATCGCAGCCATCTCGCAACCCTTCTTCGGCTGGTTGGCGGACCGCCACGGGACGCGCTTCATCGGGGTAGCACTCCTCTGGACTGCGGCAATGTTCGCGGGGGTGGGCTTTGCCCCGTCCTTCCCCGTCCTCCTGCTGATGGCGGCGCTGGCGGGCCTCGGCTCGGGGGCATATCACCCCCTCGGCGCGCTAAGAGCTTATCCGGTAACGGTGAGTCTATGGATCTTGGCGAAGATGAGCTGAGCGCAGGCGAGGTGGAGGAAGGCGAGGTAGTTCTCGGCTTTCTTCTCCCAGCGCACCAGGAGGCGGCGGCTGCGATTCAGCCACGAGTGGGTCCGCTCCACGACCCAGCGCCTCGCCTTCCCGTCGGGGTGCGGATCCTGTCGCCCCTCGCCGCGCCCGCGGATGTGGTGCGCGTACCCGCGCTCCGCGGCCTCATCCCTGCACCGCTCGGAGTCGTACGCCGCATCGAGGCACAGGTGCTGCTCGCCCTCATCGGGGTCAGGGCGCGCCACCACCAGCCCATCGAGCGTGGCGACCAGGAGCTTCGAGTCGTGCCGGTTCGCGCCGTCTATAGCCACCGCCAGCGGTATCCCCTTGCCACCAGTCAGCACGCTCTTCTTCGTGCCCCTCTTGCCCCGGTCGGTGGGGTTGGGTCCCGCCGGGACGTGCCCCCGGCAGAGCCGGGGACGCCTGCCGCCGCCGGTATCGCCTTTTGGGACCAGCGGGGCCTTCCCCATCGCACCATCGACGCTCTGCCACCCCCACTCGATACCGGCCAGCTCGTCGTACTCCATAAGCCCCGCCTCGTGCAGCCGCTCGAAGAAGCCCTCCCGGGCCCACTCCTGGAACCGGTCGTGCACCGTGCTGCTCGCCCCTATCTCCCTCGGCAGCGCGTTCCACTGGATGCCCGTCCTCAAGACGTACACGATCGCCGAGAACACCTCCCGGTCGGGCGTCCTGGGCTTGCCTCCCTTCGCCCGTGATGGCGGGCGCGGCACGAGGGGCACCACCCCCGACCAGAACCCGTCCCCCACCTCCCACGGCTTCGTCCTCGCCACCATACCCCCCGCACACTACTCACCCGATAACCCCTACAGTATGCCAGTTACCGATAAGCTCTAAGTGCGAACGCCGCCATCCCGCCGAGGCAGCGCAATACGGCGATGAGCGTGTACGTCACTGGGGGCACGTTGGGGGTTGCGCTTGGCCCGCTGATCGGTGCCTTCGTGTTTACCGTGTTCGGCGTGCGTGGCACGGCACTGATGTTCCTGCCGGGCCTGAGTATCGCGATCTGGCTACTGTATGAGCTTCGCTCCCGAGACACGCGCGATCGTGTCGCGAGGCGCGAGGTGCCCGCTCGCTGGGCACAGGTGCCGCTCCTTCCCCTGCTCGCCGTGA
The DNA here is from genome assembly GCA_016782125.1 of Thermobaculum sp. Lineage (GTDB taxonomy): Bacteria > Chloroflexota > Chloroflexia > Thermobaculales > Thermobaculaceae > JACDAU01. Next base: position 5,189 of record JADDPA010000137.1, on the reverse strand, counting down.
TCGGGGTGATGATGTCTCGCTCTTGGACGCTGCTCAGAATCGAGGCATTCATCCCGACATGGTACAGCTCGATGGGCTATGGACCTTCATTCTACGGCCCTCTGGCGACGACCATCGTGCTCGCAACAGCCGTCGGTGCTATCGGCTCCGGCACGCTGGCGGACCGGTTCGGGCGGCGCAACATCACCGTGCTCACCCTCGTGCTCAGCATCCCCGCGATCCTACTGTTTGCGCAGTTCACCGGTCCGGTGGCGTTCATGACTGCCGCCGCGGTGGGTTTGCTCGCGGCCTTGAGCGGTCCGTTGATGCTGGTCATGGCGCAGCAGTTAATGGCCGGGCGAGCGGGCATGGCATCGGGCCTGATCCTCGGGCTGGGCTTTGTCACCGGGGCAATCGGGGTGCCGGTGATGGGGGCGCTCGCGGATGCGTTCGGGATGCAGGCAGCGATGCGCCTGCAGGTAGCGGTGGTTGTCCTCTCCATCGGCATAGCATGGCTGCTGCCGAGCGAGGAGCGCATGCGGGCGCTGCAGCGCGAGTCCGCCCCGGAGCCGAAGCAGGACCTGCTACCGACGGCCGGAGCTGTCGGCGGCGGGCGCCAGTAAAGTCGTCGCCCCATTACAATCCGGGCACTCTTTCCACGGGGCGTCGTCGACTCGAACTATGGGTGCGCGGCGCAGGCACTGCTTGAGACCGCAAGTGCTGGGCTCGACTTGCCCATGACATGTCTACGCTGCCTCATACTCTGGCACCGCATCCCGTGCCCGGCATCGCTTCCGACGCTCAGCACGGTGTTTGGCAGCCCTCCACCGGGAAGGCGGTGCTGTAAGGGCCGGGGAAGATCCTAACTCGAGGCTGTTTCTGCCTCTTCCCGTCGAGAGTGGCATCATCATGCGGCGACAGCGGAAGGCGGCTCACGGCCCAAGTCACTTTCCTATATAGTGTCCTTGTACGCCGTGCTGGAGAAGGTGGAGATACCCCCCGCACGATCTCAGACACCGCTTCCGATACCGGGTGGCGGGACGCACCTCCTCCACCGGCCCGCGTAGATCTTTGGGCACGACTTCGTGGACACCAGGACGATCTACGTCAAGGGTATTGGCACGGCCTGCAGGCGGCTGTGGAGGAGATCGCATGGGCCTAGGGGCATCTACTGGACACGGATACGGCGTGCCGACGCCGTGGTGAAGGCCAGTCCGGTGAGCGAGCAATCCCCGGTGACACTCCCGGGCGCTCATGCGGAGCGGCGCCTGGGCGCGCAGTACGCCGTGAGCCGCGCGATGGCGGAGTCCGATAGCCTCGCCGACGCTACGCCGCACATACTCGAGGCCATTGGCCGGGGCCTCGACTGGGACTACGCCGCCCTGTGGCTGGTGGACGAGCAGGGGGAAGTCCTCGTCCGCAGCGAGAGCTGGCACGCCCCAACGGCCGAGTGCCCCGAGTTCGAAGCGATCAGCCGGAGGCTCAGCTTCGCGAAGGGCATCGGCTTGCCCGGCCGGGTGTGGGTGAGCGGCGAGCCCGTCTGGATAGCCGATGTCTCCAGGGACGCGAACTTCGCGCGGATGAAAGTCGCCGCGTCCGAGGGTCTTCACACGGCGCTTGCCTTCCCCGTCCTCCTCGGTGGTACCGTACTCGGCGTGTTCGAATTCCTCAGCCGTGATGCCCGCGAGCCCGATCCTGACACCCTCGATATGATGGCTTCCTTGGGCAGCCAGATCGGGCAGTTCGCCCGACGCACCCGCGCGGAGGCGGCCATGCGCGAGTCGGGGGCACGTAAGACGGCCATACTGGAAGCGGCACTCGACGCGATCGTCACGATGGACACCGAGGGCCGGGTCGTCGAGTGGAACCCGGCGGCGGAGAGGATCTTCGGCTACTCCAGCGACGAGGCCGTCGGCCGGGAGATGGCCGACCTCATCATCCCCCCGCTACTGCGACAGGTGCACCGGCAGGGCCTGGCCCGGTACCTGGGTACGGGCGAGGGGCCGATCATCGGCAAGCGCCTGGAGCTGACCGCGGTGCGCTCGGACGGCTCTGAGTTCCCCGTCGAGCTCACCGTCACCCACATCCCCATCGACGGTCCCCCGACGTTTACCGGCCACATCCGCGACATCACCGAGCGCAAACTCGCCGAGGAACAGCTCAAGCGGAGCGAGGCGAGCCTGGCGGAGGCGCAGCGCATCGCGCATCTCGGCAACTGGGAGTGGGACCTGCGCACCGACGATGTACGCTGGTCGGATGAGACCTATCGGATCTATGGCTTCCCTCCCGGCGGGTTCGCCCCCACCGCTGATACGTTCTGGCGGCTAGTCCACCCCGAAGACCTGGAAGCAGTCCGCCGGGCGCTACGGGGAGCCCTGGAGGAGGGTAAGCCCTATGACATCGAGCACCGCATCGTTCGGCCCGACGGCACGGAGCGAGTGGTCCACCGGCAGGGCGAGGTCGTGCGCGGCGGGGCGGGCAATCCGGTGCGGATGGTGGGCACCGTCCTGGATGTCACCGAGCGCAGCCGCGCGTTGGAGCAGGCCGAGCGGGCGCTGGAGCTGCGTAACCACTTCCTCTCGATGGCTTCCCACGAACTCAAAACGCCGGTGACGCTGCTCAAGGGATACGCCCAACTGCTCCGCAACCAGGCGGACCGGACGGGCGATAAGATGCTACGCAAACCGGTCCGCGTGATCGAACATCAAGTGGGGCGCATCCACCGACTGGTGGACGAGCTGCTGGATGTCTCGCGCGTGGAGGGCGGCAGACTCAAGCCCGAGATGCTCCCATTCGACCTCGGCGTTGCGGTGCTGCAGGTGGTCGATGAGTTTCGGGAGACGACCCCTGGCTTCGCGTTCACGGTGCATGAGCGGGCAAGTGGCCTGCGGGTGCTGGGCGACCAAACTCGCATGCAACAAGTCGCGACAAACCTGCTCATCAACGCCGTCAAGTACGCCGGCGGGAGTACCCAAGTAGACATTGTGCTCAGTCAGCAGGGGAACATGGCGCGAGTGTCCGTGACCGATCACGGGATCGGCATACCTAAAGAGCAGCAGGGGCGGGTATTCGAGCTGTACTTCCGGGGAGCGAACGCGCCCGGCAGCAACTACGGTGGCCTGGGGCTGGGCCTGTACATCAGCAAAGAGATCGTCGAGCAGCACGGGGGCCGGATCGATATGGAATCCGAGGAGGGGAAGGGGAGCACGTTCGACGTCCTGCTGCCCTTGTTGGAGGAACAGCCGGCGGATGGCGAAGGGGCTGGATGAGACGGACTGTCGTCTCAGGTGCAGGTGGGCATATCTCTGCCATTGAACCTGGAGACTTCGCGTGAACCGCATTCTGGTACTCGATTGTCGACCGCGTTGAACGACGCACGGCGCCGCTCCGGCTACTGCACTTTCAGGGTCAATGCCACCCAATAGTTCCCGGGTGAACGCCCAGATCCGCATCGGCATCTTGCCAACCATGGTGGCATACATCCTGTTACAGTGGTACCTGATCTTTGACCTGACGGCCGGGGCCTTGAAGGAGCGATGCCGTGGCAGTTGACTCTGGCGAAGTGAGCACTAACCCCGGATCCCTACCGTACCGAACCGTCGGCGAATGGGTGGTCCGCTCCGGACGCGCTTACTCCAACCCGTTCGCCGATGTCGCTGTCATCGGGACGTTCACGGCGCCGTCGGGCGCGCAGGTGCGGGTACCCGGCTTCTATGACGGCGATGGCATGTGGCGAGTGCGCTTCAACCCCGGTGAGGAGGGGCACTGGCGCTACAACATCCACTCGAATCCCGCCGATCTGGAGCTTGCCGCTGAGGCTGAGGTCGAGGTGACGCCCCGCTCGACCCGCGGGTTCCTCAAGGCGACACCTGGCCGCACGTGGGGTTTCGAGTACGAGAACGGCGAGCCCGCGTTCCTGTTCGGCGACACAACGTACAACCTCTTCGGGATGGCGTACTGCGGCACCGACGTGCGTCCCTTCCTGGAGCGGCGTGCCCGGCAAGGTTTCAACCTGTTACGGGTGCGCCTGCCAGTCAGCCACTTTCACCCGCCCGAGGGCTACAGCGACTGGCAGACGCGGCGGACGTGGCCGTGGGGTGGGAGCGAGCAGGCACCCCTATTCGACCGCTTCAATCTCGACTACTTCGCGGTCGTAGACCGAGTGGTACGCGCGGCAAACGAGCTGGGATTGGGGCTAGAGATGATCATGGAGGGGTGGGGCTTCGAGTTCCCGTTCAACAACCGCGGCATCTTCGTGCCGGAGTGGGAGGAGCTCTGGATGCGCTACCTCATCGCCCGGTACGACGCCTTCGCCAGCACCTACTTCTGGACACCCCTAAACGAGTACGAGTTCTACCCGAACGGCGACTGGAACTACAAGCCGGTGGCGGACCGCTGGGCGATGCGCGTGGCGCGATGGATCAAGAGCGAGTCGGCCCACGGACACGTCCTGTCGATGCACAACGGCCCGACGATGCCCCCCTTCGCCGAGCGCTTTGCCTTGGATCCCGACGCCGTGGATGCCATCATGTTCCAGACGTGGGGAACGGTGGGTGAGCACGACGCCTGGCTCGCGGCCGGCATCGAGGACCGAATAGACGAGAGCCTGGGAGGCTGGCGCGGCGCGGCGGTGTTCGCCGAGTGGGGCTACGAGCGCAATCCCGACTTCGAGCTCAAGATACCCGGCCATCTGCACTGCGACCCGGAGCACACGCGGCGAGGGGCGTGGCGGGGCGCCTTTCGCGGCCTGGGGATCATCCATGGCTGGGAGAACTCCTGGGGACCATGGCAGGTGCTCGATCGGGACCAGGCCGGCATGCCGTACCTGCTCCACCTGCGGCACTTTCTCACGGAGGTAGTCCCCTTCCACCAGCTGCGACCGGCGCCTCAGCTCCACCCGGACGGGGAGTTCGCGCCCGGCCATCAACCAATGGTTATGTCAACCCAAGATCACGACGTGGTAGCGGCGTACCTGCCGGTCGGCGGGACGCTCACCCTCCCGCGACTCCCGGATGGCGAGTACGCGTCGCGGTGGTACGACCCGAGGACGGGTGAGCTTCGGCCGACGGAAACGGTCGCGACCGAGGCAACCTATAGCGCGCCCGAGGGTGGCGATGCGCACCCGTGGGATTGGGCACTTGTGTTGTCCCGCGAGGGAGGCGGGGCGTCGTGACCAGTGTGACAACGTCCGCTCCCGCGAAGGTGATTCT
>JADDPA010000035.1:900-7023 GCA_016782125.1 Thermobaculum sp. | reverse complement strand
GGCGAACTCTCCTCCCCAAGGAGGCCGCGCGGCGCCCGCGCTGGGTACCCGACGCCCTCGCCCTCGTGCTCTTGATTGCCCTGACCGCGATGTCTATGACAACGGTCGTCCGCGGGGGGACCCTTGTCGATATGGATACCGTCACGCAGTACTGGCCCTGGTACGCATACCTGGGCGAGCGTCTGCGCGCGCTCGAGATCCCGATGTGGAACCCATATCAGTTCTCGGGAACGCCGTTTGCCGCCGACCCGCTCTCTGGCTGGGGATACCTACCCGCGATGCTGATCTTCACGGCGCTACCGATGGCCGCCGCTGCCGAGACCTATATGGTCGTACACATGCTGCTCGCTGGTGCCTTCGCGTACGCGCTCGGACGCGTGCTCGACCTCGGGCGGCTCGGCTCTTTGGCCGCTGCGGTCACCTACGAGTTCAACGGGTTCTTTTACGAGCACAATTACTGCTGTCTCCCGTACGCCGTGGTCGCCACATGGCTGCCGCTCGCGCTACTGGGACTGGAGCTGGCAATCCGCGCGCATGGGTGGTTGCCCCGGGCGGCGTGGTGGGGCGTGTCCGGACTAGCGATCAGTCAGATACTCGCCGGCTGGATCGGACAGGGCGCCTATTACTCGCTCCTGACGATCGGCGGCTATGCGGTGTACCGCACGGTCGTCTCGCCTCCTCCTGCATTGCGGCGGATCCACGCGCGCATCCTCGCCCTCCTGCTACACGGCCCTGCGGTTCTCGTGTTCGGCTTCGGTCTGGCCGCGGCCTCCGTACTGCCGCGCCTGGAATACAACGCGGTATCGAACCTGGCGGACGGTTACGAGGGGCTGGTTGGCGCGGTGTTCCCTGGCTGGAAGCTAAGAAACTGGTCGGCCTTTCTCCTTCGCGACGCCGGCTACGCCGGCGGGGCGGCGCTTGCGCTCGCGTTCGCTGCGCCGCTGTTTCGATGGCGCCGTCACGCGGTGCCGTTCTTCGCGGCACTCACCGTGCTCACCGTTTTGTTGTCACTCCAGCAGCAGACGCTGGCCCACCGCACCTTTTCCCTGCTCCCCGAGTTCGAGCGGTTACACGATCACGGGCGGACGCGGATCACACTGCTGACATACCTCGGCGTTGCCTTCCTTGCCGGCGCTACTATCAGCAATCTCCGACGGCTCTCCGGCAGGCGGTCGTGGCTTTGCCTGGTGCCGCTGCTCGCGATGCTGGTGCTGCGCGCGGGGTTGTCACAAACCGATCTGGATATTCCCGTCGAAACATTTCGGGCGATGACGCTCGCGGTACTGTGTCTGGTGCTCTGCGCCTGGCGACCAGTTCGCCGGTTCGCCCCACTTGTCCTGGTCATCGTCCTGAGTGTTGATTTTCACGACGCCAACCGGGACCTCGTTCGAGCCCATCGGGGCACCTCCCCACACCTCGACCTGGGGGCCTACTTCGCGCCATCCCGCGCGGCCGCCTATCTGCAGAGTGACGATTCTGAGCCATTTCGGTATGTCGGCTTCGCGCCAACTATCCCGAACGGACTGACGATACCGTACTCCCATCGGTGGATGGATCCTCAGGTGATTCCGCTCGAAGTCAACGCCGATCCGGTGGTGCTCGGCCTCGAAGCGGTGCAGGGATACAATCCGGTTCATATCGCCCGCTACGATGACTGGATGCAGGCGATGAACGGTCGGCGGCAGGACTACCACGATGCGGAGGTGTTCCTCGCTGCGCTAGACTCACCGCTGCTACACATGCTCAACACGCGGTACCTTATCGTGCCGCACAAAGCGCTGGGCAAACAGGATGATGTTCGTTTGGCCAAAGAGCGGTTCCCGCTTCTCCTGGAGGATCAGCGCGCTGATCTGCTGAGCAACCCACGTGTGCTGCCGCGCGCCTGGGTCGTCCACGAGGCCAGACAGGAACGGGCCGGACGGGCGCTGGACTTGCTGCGGGACGGCGTGGTGGACCCATGGCGAACCGTCCTTCTGGAGCGACAGCCACCCACGATGGCGCCGGCTGCCGAACCCTCCGCGGATCAAGCCGAGGTGCAGGTGTCTGATCCGGAACACCTGCGCGTGCGGGTCGAGACGACCGCACCCGGCATGGTGGTGCTCAGCGAGGTGTACTACCCGGCTTGGCGGGCATACGTGGACGGCGAGCCGGCCGAGGTCTATGCGGCGAACCATGCCTTGCGCGCGGTCCCCGTCCCCGCGGGGGAGCACATAGTCGATCTGCGGTACGAATCGCCGGCGCTCCGGCTGGGCATCGCGATCACCCTGGGTCTTGGCACAGTGGTTATCGCGCTGTGGGTCAAGGTGTTGCGCCAGGGCACAGACCCGCTCGATTACCGAACGTTGCGGCCCTCCGGTGCGGCGAGAGGCGTATCCTGACCCGATGGCGTCCAGGGGTGCACTCTGCCGTTGCGCCGCTCATTAGTGAACAATGGTGAACACCCGGCGGCCCCGCCAGCCCCTGTGCTTTCCCTGCACCTGCTACACTCTCCTCATACATCGTGTACTGGTACGTACCGATGCGCTCGCTGGATTACGCATCTTGAGCAGGACCTGATGGGGAGGCTCGCATGAAGCGCTGGTTGTGGGCCCTGGTAACCGGGTTGTTGAGCGGCCTGGTCGCGATACTCCTCATGACTGTGGTAAGCCTCACCCTGCGCCTGCTCCTCGGCATATCCCCCGTGGTGGAGGCGGTTCCCGACCGGCTTGCGCCGACGATTGAGGTGAACGAGTTCCTCTCATTATTGCGCCGCTACGGCGGGTACAACCGGCTCAAGCAACTTGGGGTCGGTTCAGGGCTGCTCGCTCAGGTCGTAGCAGGAACCCTCGGAGGCATGGCATTTGCCATCGTGGTCGAAGCTCGAGCCGGTGCCAGTCGCGCCGCACGGCGCAGGCGCGGTTTCTGGTTCGCTCTGATCGGCGTGCTCTCAGTATGGGTGGTCACGCTGATCGTGCTGTGGCCGGTGCTCACCGCCAACTTCCGCGGTCTGCCGCCATCATGGGCGCGTCCCCTCGTGATCGTAGGGCTGCTGCTTACGTACGCCGTGTACGGCGTCACCGTTGTGCTGACGTACCGCTGGATCGCCACCAGGCAATACATCCGGCGGGAAGTCGGTGGCGGCGGACCGATACCCCGGCGCGCGGTGCTCGCGCTTGGGCTGGGCGGTGCGCTGGCGCTTGGTTCGGGGGGACTGTTGCGGCTGCTGTACACGAGAGCGACGTTTAGCTACGACGGCTTCCGCAACCGGGGTGTCGATCTCACCCCCATAACGCCAAATGACCGGTTCTACCTGGTGACCAAGAACGTCATCGACCCACGGGTCGCCAAATCGGCCTGGCGGCTGCAGATCACCGGCGCCGTTGAGAACCCTCGGACATACGGGTTCGACGACCTCGCATCCATGCCATCGGTGACGCAGGCGACGACGCTGATGTGTATCAGCAACGGGGTGGGCGATTCTCTCATCAGCAACGCCGTGTGGAAGGGCGTGCGCTTGCGCGACCTCATCGCGGCTTCTGTTCCCCGTCCTGGCGTGGTCGAGGTGGTGCTGCACGGCGCGGATGCGTATACGGATACGTTCGAGTTCTCCAAGGCGCTGGAGCCGACCACGCTTGCCGCGTACGCCATGAACGACGTGCCCATACCCGACCGGCATGGGTTCCCCGTGCGCATGATCGTGCCCGGGAAGTTTGGTGAGAAGAACGTCAAGTGGGTCACGCGGGTCGAACTTGTAACGGAGGAGGTGAAGGGGTTCTATGAACAGCAGGGATGGGGCCCGGACTTCAATATCCCCATTCGAACCGGGTTCTACGCGCCGAGCTTCAGCGACCCGCTCCGCGTGGGCGCCACGGTGACGCTCCGGGGCTGGGCATTCGCGCCGACCGAGGGTGTGGCGCGGGTGGAGATAAGCCTTGACGGTGGCCGGTCCTGGCAGCGGGCGCAGATCGACGATCCCGGTACACCCATCTCCTGGACCTTCTGGAGCTACGCCTGGCGTCCCACCAGTGCAGGCAGCTTTCAGCTCATCGCCCGCGCGGTCGACACCCGGGGCGAGATGCAGTCCGCCCGTGGAACGAGCATTGTCCCCTCCGGTGCTCAGGGCTACCACCGCGTGACCGCCCGCGTGGTGGGATAACTCCAAACACCGTCGCCGTGCGTAGATACGGGTAAGCGTGACGAATGGGAACCACGCCATATACCCCGAAGGTCGGGCGTGATCGTGGAGCGGCAGATAACGTGTGGGGGTCTCGCACGCGGGATACCGGCCAGCTCTTGGCCCAGCGGTTGCACGCGAGCGAAGGCGACGCAACGGCTAAGGAGATCTGAGATCGAGCTTCGTGAAGACACCGTTGCACCAAGCGGTGCCATTAGACCGCAGGTGGAGAGCCTGTTCGACCGATATTCGTGGCTCTATGCATTCTGCCGCGAGCGACTGTTCCGCGACGACACCGATCGGGTCGCCCTCGCTCTGTGGCCGGTCGGGCCGCCGCCACTTGGCAGCCAGCTTCTAAGCACGTAAGCATAAGTATGGCACGCTTTTCCCGGTAGAAGCCTATGAACGGCGTCACCTTCCGTCTACCAGAAGGACGCCTTACTTATTAACAGGTGCTTAGAGCTGGGTTGCGGCCCGGGCTTCTACGCCCGGCGGCTTGCCGAGCGATTCCGAGAGCTGCAAGCCATCGGAGTGGACTTGTCCGAGCGTCAACTCGACCGAGCTCGCACCCGGGCGCTCGCGAATGGCCTCACAAACTGTCACTTCGAGCGGGCAAATGTACTCTCCCTCGCCCAACCGGATGGAAGCGTGGATGCGATCGTGGCGTCGAGGCTTTTCACCGTTCTGGCGGAGCGCGAGCAGGCACTGTGCGAGATGTATCGCGTGCTACGCCCGGGTGGGCGCTGCCTCATCACGGAGCCACGCTCGGCGCTGCGTGCCTCCGTACCTCTGATGGCCATGTGGCTCGCGGCGTCCGTCACGTCGTTGCGTAATCGCCAGCCCGTGAGGTATCCGGAGCCGATTACGGTGACGGTGCTGCCCTTCCCTGCGTTTCAGGCTGCGACCTTTGCGCAGCCGTGGGTCGAGGTCCGGTGCTGGCGCGATGCGCGATATCAGTATGCCGTCTGCATGAAGGGTACGCCCACGTGTGACACGGCCGATGCACAACTCGGCAAAGCGACCCGTTTCCCCAGTCCCGGTAGGTCGCAGTAGTCAGCACGGAGCACTGAGGCGTCGTACCTGGTTTCGAACCATCTCTATACGAAGACCAAGGCTGCCGATGAGGTAGCTTCTGAAAGGGAACCAGCGGGAAACGTTGATAGCGATCTCGTCCCCGATGGTCGGCATCCGCTAACCAGCGACGCGCTCAGAGACTGCCTGTGCTGCACGCTGCGCGGCGTCTTGTGCAGCCACCTCATCCACGGTAAGCACCTTCCCCTCCTGTACCACCTGCTTTCCGTTTACCCAGACGGAATCGACCAACGATCGTCCGGCCGAATATACGAGGTGATCCATATAGGTCCTCTCGTCGAACAACGGTACCATCGTCGGGTCGTCTAACTTAAGCATAAGTACATCGGCCTTGTATCCTTCCGCTAGCACGCCTAAGCGTGGCTGATGTATCGCCAGCGCGCCCATGCGGGTAGCCATCGCAAGCGACTGCCGGGCAGAGAGGATCGTGGGGTCCAATGTGGTGGCTTTCGCGAGCAGGGGGGCCATCTTCAGCTCCTCCCACAGGTCGAGGCTGTTGTTCGTTGCCGCTCCGTCCGTGCCCAGCCCGACCTGGACCCCTGCGGCGAGCAGCGCAGCCGCCGGAGCTATCCCTGCTCCGAGCTTGGCGTTGCTCTGTGGGCAATGGGCCACTCCGACCTGGTGGTGAGAGAGTATCTCGGCGTCACCTGTGTCGAGCCACACACAGTGCGCCGCCAATACCATACCATCAAGGATCCCCAACTGCTCCAATGCATTGACGGTGCTTCCGAGCCCTCGCTCGGCGAAGGCCTCGCGCTCTTCTCGGGTTTCCACCAAGTGTATGTGCAGCGGCAACTCTGCCCTCTGTGCCTCGACGGCTATCTCGCCGAGCGCTGGCAGCGGAAGCGTGTACGGTGCGTGCGGCCCGACCCCCGTGT
>JADDPA010000035.1:0-713 GCA_016782125.1 Thermobaculum sp. | reverse complement strand
CGTAGTCACCCCTGCCATGAGCATCTCGGTCGCGGCAAGCACCGAACCGGCGTAAGCCTCCTCGCTCGTCAGGTTCACCTCCCTGGGCCAAACCCGCTCCTGCAGAAACACGTGCAGGTCAACGTCATCGGCGAGGCCGCGGAACAGGGTCATCGGGGAGTGGGTGTGGGCGTTGATCAAACCGGGCATCATAAGCCGCCCACTTGCGGCGACGCGAGCGTCGTACTCTCCGTCATAGCGTGGTCCGGAGTACACGATCGCATCACCTTCGAACACAAGGTCTCCGGTGGTGTGAATGGTCAAGTTGTCATCGCACGTGACAACCACGCCGCCTGAAAGCAGTGTGCGCATGGGAGTGACTCCTGATCGACCGCCGGGACGGTAATCGGTTCCAAATTGTGGGTGAATCTCGGCGGCAAAGTGTACCAGATCAGGGGATCACGGATCAGAGCGTGGCCGAGTGCACGCCCTGCGCCTCCAGATGGCCGCGGAGCTTGCGCAGGGCCAGCTTGCACCTGGTCTTGACGGTGCCGATAGGCACCGCCGAGCACTCGGCGATCTCGGCCTGGGTCAGCCCATCGAAGTACGCCAGCTCGATGCATTAGCGCTGGCTCCAGGGCAGCCGCCAGACGGCGTCGCCGAGCAGCTCGCCCCCGAATCTCGCTAGCACGAGGTCGTGCGGCCCGGGCGAGCCGTCCGCCACGCCCGCCACG
>JADDPA010000101.1:5101-7004 GCA_016782125.1 Thermobaculum sp. | reverse complement strand
ACCATCGGCGTCACGGCGAGCACGCCAATCTCCGTCCCGCGGGTCTCGCGGACGTTCGGCTTCGCCTTCCACGCGCGTCAGACGCTTGCCATTGCGTGGACATCGTTCCGAACGATCGCGACGAGTTGGGCCGGACTTGCCCTGCTTGCAGCCCTACCGAGCCTGACAGTCCTTGTGGTGCTCGATCAAATGGAAACCAACGGCGTCCCGCTGGTACCCGCGACCGTGCGCGTCATCAACGAATTAACAGCGCCCCTATCTGCTGAGCTGAGCCGCTGGGTGATCGTCCCGCTCCTCATCGTTTTTTTCGCCGGCGAGCTCGTCTGGCGCGAACGGGACGCGGGACTCGGCGAGATAACTGACGCGATGCCGGGGTCCGAATGGGTCCCCTTTCTCGGAAAGTTCCTGGGGCTCGGCCTTGTGCTGATCGTGTTCACGGCACTCCTGACGACGGCCGGGATGCTTGCTCAGGTGATACTGGGCTATCAGGACTTCGAGCTCGGGCTGTACCTGAAAATCCTGTTCGGCTTCAACTTCCCGAATACCTCCTCTTCGCGCTGCTCGCCCTCGTGGTGCATGCGCTGGTGGACCAGAAGTACATCGGTCACTCGGTGGCGATCATCACCTACGTACTCATCGCTCTCGCCTCCATGTTCGGAATCGACCACGACCTGCTCATCTACGGCGCCAGTCCCAGTTGGTCCTACACCGATATGCGCGGCTTTGGCTCGTCCCTCGTGCCCTGGGCTTGGTTCAAGCTCTATTGGGCGGCGTGGGCGCTGCTGCTCGCGGTGGTGGCGAGGCTGCTCTGGGTGCGGGGTAGGGAAGGGGGACTCGGCGTCCGGCTTCGACTGGCGCGGCGTCGCTTCACGCGTCCTACGGCATTGACTGTCGGGGCGGCCACGGCCATGGTCCTCACGGTCGGCGCGTTCATCTTCTACAACACGAACGTGCTGAATGCGTACGAGACCCCTGCCGACCGGGCGCAACAGGCCGCCGAGTACGAGCGGCGCTACGGGCGGTACGCGAGTATCCCGCAGCCCCACCTGACGGGTGTCAATCTGCACGTCGAGATCCATCCCGAGCGGCGGGAGGTGGATATCCGTGGCTTGTACCGCCTGGTGAACCGCAACGCCGTGGCAATCGACTCCATCCACGTGGCTACCGTACCCGGTGTCGAGACCCGAGCGGTAACCTTCGACCGACCGGCGGCACAAGTGCTCGCCGACGAGGACCTCGGCCACCGGATCTATGCCCTGGAGCGGCCGCTCCAGCCCGGCGACTCGCTGTGGCTCAACTTCCCGGTGCATATCGAGCCGCATGGCTTCCGTGAAACTGGAGTCGACACCTCCGTGGTGGCGAACGGCACCTACTTCACCAACCAGGTTTGGTTGCCCGCGATCGGCTATCAGCGCGCTCGCGAGCTCACGAGCGCCGCAGACCGGCGGGCGCACGGGCTCCCTCCGCGCCGGCTGATCGCCTCTCTCTACGACGTCGAAGCGCGGAAGGATCGGGGCGGCGGGATCGCGTTCGAAGCGGTGGTGGGCACCCAGGAGGACCAGGTCGCCGTAGCGCCTGGGGCGCTGCGCCGGACGTGGACGCAGGGCGGGCGCCGCTACTACCACTACGTGACCGATGGCCCGATCGGCAACGAGTACGCCTTCTTCTCCGCCAAGTACGCGGTGCACGAAGCGCGGTGGAAGGATGTCGCGATCCGGATCTACCATCACCCAAGCCACACCGCGAACCTGGACCGCATGCTCCGAAGCGTACGAGCATCGCTGGACTACTACACCGAGCAGTTCGGCCCGTACCCGTATAACCATCTCAGTATCGTCGAGCATCCCGGGCACAGCACAGGGATGCACGCCGACCCCAGCATGATCACACACGAGGAGGGGTT
>JADDPA010000101.1:0-4975 GCA_016782125.1 Thermobaculum sp. | reverse complement strand
CCCAGCATGATCACACACGAGGAGGGGTTCTCCCTCTGGACTCCGAAGGATGATCCGGGGTACCTTGATCTCCCATACGCGGTAGTGGCACACGAGATGGCCCACCAGTGGACGGTCCCGTATGCACACGTCGAGGGAGCCCCGGTGCTGTCCGAGAGCCTCGCCTGGTATTACGGGATGAAGGTCGTGGAGCACGCCAGAGGGCGCGAGCATCTTGAGCGGCTTCTGAGCTTCATGCGGCAGCCGCATCCGTACCCGCCCATCCGCCGGGGTGAACCGTTGCTCCGGGGCCTCGACCCATACATGTCCTACCGGAGGGGGCCTTTCGCGCTGTTCGCGCTGAGTGAGTACATGGGCGAGGAGCGCGTCAACACCGCATTGCGACGCCTGGTCGAGAAGCACGGCTCGGGGGAGCCTCCGCTGGCGACAACGCTCGATCTCTATCGCGAGCTCCAGGCGGTCACTCCCGATTCGTTCCGGCCGCTGCTGCACGACCTTTTCGAGGTGAACACGTTCTGGGCGCTGGAGGCGGAGCAAGTCACGGCGGAGCAGACACAAACAGGCGCCTGGCAGGTGACGCTGAACGTGCGGGCGCGCAAGGTGGTAGTCGATGAGGCGGGCGTCGAGACCGAGGTGCCGATGGCTGAGCAGGTGCAGGTCGGGGTATTCGGCCCCACCAAGGAGGGCCAGGAGGAGTTGAGCGAGCCGCTCTCCGTGCAGATGCACCGCATCCGCTCCGGTGAGCAGACGATCACCGTGACGGTGCCGCGCAAGCCGCACCTGGCTGGCATCGACCCATACCACCTGCTCGACTGGGAAGAGCACGATGATGACGACAATATCGCGGGGGTGGAGATTGAGCGCTGAGGGCGCATAACAAGCGCATTCACGTGGACCCGCCACCGTTGCCTGTTGCCACTGCCAGCGCTATATTGCACTGCGGGCGCGAGTCCTGTTTACGCCGGAACGCGGTGAGCGCTTTGAGCTATGGCCAAAGCAACGGCCAATGAGGCAATGACGCGCACCGCGTGCCGCTACTGGGTCTTCCTGCCCTGGAGATTGATGACGTACTTCTCCAGGAACCGCTCCACCTTCTCCAGGCGGTCCTTGCGGTTTGCCTGCTTGCGGAAACCATGGCCCTCGTCGTCGTACAGCACCAACTCCGCGACCACACCCTGCCGCCGCACGGCCTCCGCAAACTCGATCGACTGCTCGTGCGGCACGGCCTTGTCCTCCTTGCCATGGAACAGTAGGACCGGCGCACGGACGTTCGCAACATGCGTCAGCGGCGAGCGCTCGATCCACCGCTCCGCCTCCTCGGGCAGCGGGCCGACGATGGTGTCCTCGTACGTCGCCTCGAAGCGGTGGGATCCGAGGCGCAGATCGTACATGTTGCCGATGCCGTACAGGCTCACCCCGGCGGTCCAGAACTCGGGATCCCGAACGAGCGCCATCAGCGTCGTGTACCCGCCTGCGCTCCCGCCCGTGATGACCAAGCGCTTCGCGTCCGCGAGCCCCTGATCGATGAGATGCTCCGCTCCCGAGCGCGCGTCCTCGACGTCGACCACGCCCCACGTGCCGTTCAGCATGTCCTGATACTCTCGCCCGGATCCGGTGCCGCCCCGGTGGTTCACGGAGAGTACGTGCCATCCCTTGCCCGCCCAGTACTGCGCCTCGGGGTTCCAGCCGTTCGCATCCTCGCTCGTCGGCCCGCCGTGGATCGTCACCAGCAGCGGGCACGGTCCATCTCCCCCGATCGCCCGCGTGAGCACACCATAGATGCGGGTACCGTCCACCGTCGGCCACTCGATGACCTCCTGCTCGGTCAGCCCCGCCGGGTCGTTGAGGCCGACACCGCCGCTCGCGCGCACGGTCTCCTCCTCTCCCCGCCGCGTCACGAGCGCGAGCGGCCGCTTCGGGCTCGTCGCCGTGTACGCAAGCAGGTCCGGCTCTTCAGGACACACGACAAGCCCGCCGAACTCGGTCCACGAACTCTCGAGTGTTTCCACCTCACGCCCGGGTAGCGAGACGCGCACCAGGCTATGCACCGCCCGATGGTGACGGATCGCGTACAGATGCCTCCCGTCACCGCCCCACCGCACCGCAAACTGGCCCTGCACCCAGTCGGGACCGCCGATCTCGCCCGCTCCCGTGTCGATCCGCTCGCCCCCTTGCCCGTCCGCATCCGCGAGATAGAGCGAGCGCCAGCCGGACTCGTCCGACGTATACGCGAGTTGCGAGCTATCGGGGCTGAACTGCGGGTTGGCATTGGAGACGTGCTCCCTGGCGAGCGTCGCGACCCTGCGCGGTAGCAGCGCGGCGGGGGACTGCGCCTCTCCAACCGGGCGGTCGAGGCGGGCCACACGAAGCGCACTCTCCTCCCAGGGCATGCGTCCCGTCCGCCATTCCATCCACGCCACGCGGGCGCCATCGGGCGAGAAAGTGGGATTCGCCGCGAAGTCGGGGGAATCGCTGACTTTCACCGGCAGGTGCTTGCCCGCGGCGTCCACGACCAGCACGTCCGCGTGGTTGTCCTGTTCGATCACGAACGCGACGAACCGCCCACCGGGGGCGATGGCGGGCGCAGCTGCCCCCTCGTACGAGGGCGTGATCTTCCGCTGCTCCCCCGTCTGCAGGTCGAGCGCGATGAGCCCGCCTTCCGCCGCGTACACGAGCAACTCACCCTGAACGGCGTAGTCGCCACCCCCGTACCCCACCGTGGCCCTCGGCGACGGCTCCGCGGAGACAGCCTCGGAAAGCCCGGTGCGCAGGCTCTGGCGGATGATGCTGGTACGGCCGTCGGCCGAGCGGACATAGAAGAGATGCTCGCCCGAGTCATCGAACGCTGGGGCGGAGATCCCCTGTGACAGCCAGAGGCGATTCTTCTGTATGGGGCCGGGCATGCAAGCCTCCTGGCATACTGTCCTGCAGGTTAGACGGGTACGTGCACCTTGTGCAGCAACCGGACGCCACCGGATCGACGATGGCGACGCTCTCACGCTACGTGAACTGTGGCACCGGCGCATCGTTCCAGTAGCAGAGATTGAGTAGGGCGGCCCGCTGTGACCGCCCGGTGAATCTCGTGGTTACAATGCTTCTACGCGAGCGAGGATCTCATCTTCCTCCGGGAAGCGGCCTTCCCGCTTCTTCGAGAAGATCTGCTCACCGCCGAGCGTCACCTCGAACACGCCGCCCAATGACGGGATCAGCGTGACCGCGTCGAACTTCTCGTGATAGTTCTTGAGGACCGTCTCCGCCAGACCGGCGGCGCGCGATATGTATCCTCAAGACGTGCAGTACTCGATTCGCATCTGTGCCTTGTTGCTCATGCGTCTCTCCCTTTCTGCTGATGCACCTGATTTTGCGCAACTGTCGTGCCACTCGACCGGCAACGGCGCGGCACACGCCCTGCTGTCACCCACGGCGCGAACAACCGCATGATCTGAGGAGGCGCTGTGGCCCAGCTATCGTCCAATCATTCCACGGAGGAGCATGTTTCGGCGCGGCGCATCGGCGAGGCCGATGTCGTGCTTATTTCAGAAGGTATCCTCCCCTGGCCGCCCGATCTGCAGGCACCCGAGAAGGAGTGGAGAACAGCGATACCGGAGGCGGACGAGCACGGTGTCGTGCCGCTTGGCGTCCATACCGGGCTCGTGCGACTTGGAAGCGCGACGGTGCTCATCGATCCTGGATACGACGACCCCGGTTCCCCGTGGGATGAGCGATTCGCGGCGGAGACACCGGGCCTGCGTCGTACCCCCGGACTCGCCGCCGCCCTCTCCGGACTTGAAGTCTCGCCGGACAATGTCACGCACGTGCTCATTACCCACGCGCACGGCGACCATTACTGCGGGGTGACGCGACAGGAGAACGGCCGACTCGTTGTCCGTTATCCCAACGCCCGCCATGTGCTGGGCCGACAGGATTGGGAAGGCAACCCCGAGCGGCACGATCCCGGATCCGACATCGCGCAGCGTCTCGGGCTGATCGACCGACTGGGGATGCTCGACCTGGTGGACGCGGAGACCGAAGTCGTCCCCGGCGTCGCGATGATCCCGGCACCGGGAGAGACGGCCGGGCACTCGATCATCCGCGTGCGCTCAGGGGGCTCGAACTTCTACTACCTGGGAGACCTGTACCACCACTCGTGCGAGGTGGAGCACCCCGGCTGGGTCTCCGCCGGCCGCGACCCCGTGGCGATGCAAACATCCCGCGCGCGGCTCACCGCGGAGGCCGCGCCGAGCGGCGCCGTGCTCGCGTTCACCCATGAACGCTTCCCGCCCTGGGGCCGCATCGTCCCGACCGACTCTGGCCACCGATGGGAACGCGGATAAACGGATCGTCTCCTGATCAGCATTGGCATTGTAGCTAGTGGGATATGTCCACAGTCCGACTTTTGGCACGGCACGATCCCACGGACGTCTTCCGACCGGCGGGTGTCTGCATATCACAACCCGACAAGGGCGCTCACGCGGATACTGTCGTCGACCAGTGACTCCATGTCGGCCGGGATGCCCAGCCACGCCGGGAACGGCGGCCCCAAGACATTGCACATCTGGTAGTGCGCACAGACGCGCAGCACATCGCGGGCGTCCTGCATGCGGCTCACCGCCTCACCGACATGCTTCCGGGCACGCCACGAGCGATCGTGGCGCTCCCACACCCACGCGGGCACCGTCGCCAGCCGCCGCTCGACGGACGCATCGTCCAGGCCGCCTAGAGAGCCGGTCAAGTAGTTGACCGAGGGTTTGGGGGTATGGTTTGCTACCCGGCACTGATTGTAGCGGGAGGGTAGCGAGGTATGTATCCAGGAGTATGGCGACCGCCGATAGAGTCGTCCGAAGGGGAGCGGGCGGTACTGGGGCGTATCAAGAAGGCGAAGCTGTTCGTGTTTTTGCGGGAGCACCGCCACGAGATATTTACTCCTGAGTTCCAGGAGGAGTTAGCGTCCGTTTACAAGATGCTGCTGGCGAAC
>JADDPA010000039.1 GCA_016782125.1 Thermobaculum sp. | reverse complement strand
CCTCAAGCCCTTCCTCAAGGCCGCCTGATTTATGACCAGGCCTCAGTTAAGTCGCGGCCACGGCTCGGATATCGCAACGGTCCAGGACGCCGACTACGAACGCGCGGTCGCTGTCTGGCATGACTGGCTGCTGATACACGACCCTGGGATGGGGGAGCGTGCCTCGAAAGTGCGGGCAGAGTATCGCATGTACGGTGGCCTGGCCGTAGCTGCGATCGCCTTTATCGTGATTCACCTCGCGGCATCACTCGCTCCCGCGGTCCGGATGAACGGGTCCCTGCTCCTTCTTGCCAAGGTGATCGGTGCCCTGTGCATCTGGGGCATGGCCCGCACGTATCGAGTGTTCCAGCGGACGATTATCGACAGCTATTACCTGGAGAAAACCATGCCTGACGCGGAGAAACCCCAGGCGATCAGTCCCGAGTGAGCAACCAAGCACATGCTGTCACTTGGTTGCTCGTCATCGCTTGGAAGCCCGTGTGCCCGATGATCTACCATCAACCGCCCGGCGCGGGGTTCGTGAGTGCGAACGCGGCAAACATCGTGATCAATACACCCACACCGCCCGCGAGCAGGGCCAGAAACGCGCGCGCCGTGACGCAGCTCGCGGCCTCAAGCTCACCTCGACGCTTCAATCGCTCGCCGAGCGTGAACCCCAACACCGGCACAAGCACCGCGATCACGAGCGAGAGCAGCACCGCCAGAACGATCAGCGTGAGCACCGGTCCACTGCTCACGGCACGTTCTGACACCTGGCCGGATTGGGCGAGAACCGCGATCCCCACCAGGCAGCCCACGAGCCCGGCTACCAGCGCGGGCAGGTACCGCGATGCCACCCGACGCATCCGTGGACTGGCGAGTGGCGCGGCGGCAAAGCCACGTGCGCGGGTAAATATGAAAAGCAGCACCAAGCCGAGCAAGCCGAACGTCGCCAGCCACGTTGCCTGTGAGGAACCGCTCACTCCTGGCCGGGCTTGCGCGCGTGCTGCAAGCGCCGCGACTCCGCGATGATCTGATCGTAGATGCTCTTCAACGAGCTGTCGGGCAGCGGCCCGCGGTTCGCGCTCAGGATGTTGGAGTACACCATGACCTCGCGCTCAGGCACGTACACCCTGCCGCTATCCTCCGCCTTGAGCAGCCCGATCTCGAGCGAAGCCCGCGCCCGCTCGTTCAGGAGCTCCACCAACCGGCGGTCGATCTCGTCTATGTGCGTTCGAAGGGTGTTCAGTGCCGATGCGGAATTCGGGTCGACAGGTGGGTTCACTGCCTAGGTTCTCCCCGCGGGACGGACTTCGGCGATATGTGCGAGCAACAGCTCCAGCGCCGCGACGTATCCGCGCGCGCCGAAGCCGACCACCTGTCCAATCGTAACCGGGGAGATCATCGAGATACGCCGCCACTCTTCCCGCGCGTGTATGTTCGAGAGGTGAACCTCCACGACCGGCACGTCCACGGCCTCCAGCGCGTCGCGCAGCGAGAGCCCGTAATGCGTGAGCGCCCCAGGGTTTATCACCACGCCGTCACACTCGCCGAGATAGCGATGCAGGTGATCGACCAACTCGCCCTCGTGGTTGCTTTGAAACACGATAAGCTCGCAGTTTAGCGCTTCGGCGCGGGCGCGGACCATGTCGTTCGTCTGCTTCATCGTCGTGTAGCCATACACCTCGGGCTTGCGCTTGCCGAGAATGTTCAGGTTCGGCCCGTGCAGCAGCAATACTCTCATGCGATACACGCCTCCACGGCGCGCTGGACGACCGCCGCGGGCACATCCGCACGCACCTCCGGCTCGCCTACGCCGCGCAATAGCACCCAGCGCTGCCCGCCGGCGATTACCTTCTTGTCCAGGCGCATCGCACGCATCACCGCTTCCGGTTCCACCGCCGCGCGCTCGGGCAGACCAAACTGCGCGAGTGTCTCCGCCTGGCGAGCCGCGATCGCGGGATCGAGCAATCCCATCTCGGTGGCGATCAACGCCGCTCCGCGCATCCCGACCGCAACAGCCTCGCCGTGCGTCATCGCGCCGTACCCGGCAGCGGCCTCAATCGCGTGGCCAATGGTGTGGCCGTAGTTGAGGACCATGCGGCGCCCCTGCTCTTGCGGATCTCCGGTCACGACCTCCAGCTTGATCGACGCGCACCGCCCGACGACGTGTGCCAGGGGCTCTGACTCCAGCGTGGCGAGTGCACGGGCGTTGTCCTGCACGTAGGCGAAGAGGTCGGCGTCCCCGATGAGTGCCGTCTTCACGACCTCCGCCCGACCGCTCCGCAGCTCGCGCTCGGGCAGGCTGGACAGGAGGGAGGTATCGATGAGGGTGAGGCGCGGAGGATAGAACGCACCGATCAGGTTTTTCGCACGGGGATGATCGATTCCCGTCTTGCCCCCGATACTCGCATCCACCTGGGCGAGCAGGCTTGTCGGGACTTGCACGAGGTTCAGCCCGCGCAGGTAACTCGCGGCGACCCATCCCGCGAGGTCGCCGACCACGCCACCGCCGAGCGCCACGATGGTATCCCGCCGCTCGGCACGCTCCGAAGCCAGCCAGTCCCACAGTTCGGCGGCGCACGCCAGGCTCTTAGACGCCTCCCCAGGGGGCACCGCTCTCGTCGCGACGCGCCACCCGTCGCTCTCCAGGAGCGCACGCACCCGCTCGCCGTACAGCGGCAGCACGTGATCGTCGCTGATGACGAACGCCGAACCGGAGAGTCCGATGTCCGCGAGTAGTTGTGGCAACTGGGGAAGGGTGTTATGACCCGTGTGCAGGGGATGCATGGGCGTCAATATACGGCGCGGACCGAGCGTTGTCAAACGATACATGCGTAGTCGCCCGTCAGAGTGCTAGTGTTCGTGTTGCTCCCATCCTGCTGATTGCCTCTGGTGCTGGTGAACTTAGGAGGTACCAATGCGCGTGCCAGATGTGTGTTCAAGGGCGGGCAATGGGCACAAAATCTGCGAACGTACAGCGCCGCCGACAGCAGAGGAGGGAGACACTTGATCAGAAAGATGCGCGAACCGGTGAATGGGTTGACGCACATCGCGGGCGCGGTGCTCGCGGCGGTGGGGCTCATCGCGCTGGTCTGGATGGCAATTGACGCCGGAAAGCCAAAGCATCTTGTGGCCTTTAGTGTCTTCGGAGTCAGCATGGTGCTGCTCTACAGCGCGAGCGCGCTGTACCACTGTATGCCGCTGCCAGCCACCGGGGTTCCGCCGTGGCGGCGGCTGGACCACATGATGATTTACGTGTTGATCGCGGGCACGTATACGCCGATCTGCGCGATCGCCCTCAGCGGTCCCTGGGGTTGGAGTTTGCTCGGCATTATCTGGGCACTCGCAATTGGCGGCATCCTGTTCAAGATCTTCTACATGCATGCCCCTAGCTGGCTCTCCATCGCGCTGTATATCGGGATGGGTTGGGTAGCCGTAATCGCCACGCCTGAGGTATATCGTGCGTTGCCCGCGGGCGGCATCGCGTGGATCGTCGCGGGTGGCCTGGTGTATACCGCGGGGGCGATCGTGCTGGGGATGGAACGTCCGAACCCGTTTCCCGGCGTGTTCGGATTCCACGAACTGTGGCACTTGTTCGTACTCGGTGGCAGCGCGTGCTTCTTCTGGGTCATGGTCCGCTACATCGCCCCTCTCGGGTAGTTGCCCGGCTCGTGCAACTCCTTTCCGCGGCGGTCCGGGTACGCCGAACTGCGTGCTATACTTCCTGGTACTACATAATCCGCGCGCCAGCAATGAGCATGGCACGTGGAACCCGAGAGAGTGGTCTCGGGTCGCTCTTTCCCCTCACGGCCGGAATGCATCACTAGGGAGGACCATGCCTTGGCACGGACGTCAGCGCAGCGGCTGAAGGGCTTCCGGGACTTCCTGCCGCAAACGATGGCCCTCCGAAAGCACGTCATCGGCACGTTCGAGCGGGTCTTTCAGACGTATGGCTTTCTCCCATGGGAGACGCCGACGCTCGAGTACGCGGAGACGTTTGACGGTAAGAGCAGCGAAGAAGCGCAAACGCTGATGTATCGCTTTGCCGACCGGGGGGGGCGCGAGGTAGCGCTGCGCTACGATCTCACCGTGCCGCTCGCCCGTGTGATCGGTATGCACCCGGATTTGCCCATGCCGTTCAAGCGCTATCATATCGCCCCCGTCTGGCGGGCGGAGCGACCGCAGCGTGGGCGCTTTCGCGAGTTCTGGCAATGCGATGTCGATACGGTCGGCACGGCGCAACCCTCGGCGGACGCCGAGATCCTCGCTGTCGTCAGCGAGTGTCTCACGGCCGTGGGCTTTTCCTCGTATCGCATCGCGCTCAACAACCGTAAGACGCTCTCCGCACTCGCCCGCTACTCGGGCGCCTCACCAAATCAGGCGAGACACATATATCGTTCCATCGATAAGCTGAGCAAGATCGGTGCGGATGGTGTTCGTGCGGAGTTGCAGGATGCGGGACTGACCGGGGAGGCTTCTGACCGGGTGCTCGATCTCGTCTCGATCGAAGGGGATAACTCCGAAATCCTCGATACCATGGAGCGGTATCTCGCCGCCGACCCTGAGGGCGTGGCCGGCGTACAGGAGATGCGAGCGGTACTCGACCTGCTCCCGTGCTTCGGCGTAGAACCTCGTGTCTGCACCGTCGATCCCGCGCTCGCCCGTGGACTCGACTACTACACCGGCATCGTCTTCGAGACGCTCGTCGAGGAACCAAAGGTGGGCAGCGTGACCGGTGGCGGGCGCTACGACGACCTTGTTGGGGCATTCGCGGGGCGCCAACTGCCGACTGTCGGCACCTCGCTGGGGATGGAACGGATTATGGAGGTGCTGGAGGAACTGCACCTGACGCAGGCTCCCCGTTCCGCCGCCGCTGTGTTGGTTACCGTGTGGGATGAGACTGCGCTGCCGGATGCCCTGACCCTTTCGATGGAGTTGCGGCTGGCTGGGGTTCCGACAGAAATCTACCTGGGTACGCCCGGTAATCTACGCAGACAACTCGCACACGCGGACAAGCTCGGCATTCCACTAGCTATTCTGGCAGGCCCGGACGAGCGGGTGCGCGACGAGGTGACCGTGCGCGATATGGTGACGGGAGAACAGCGGGCGATGGGGCGCCAAGGCGTTGCAGTGCGGGTGCACGCCATGATGCAGGGGATGCCCGCGCAGTGAGATGCGTGATGGCCGTGCTCCTCAGCGTACTGCTGACTGGGTGCTCCCTGTCTGGAGGCGGTGATTCCCCGACCGCGCAACCGGTAGCGGAGACCACCAGTGCGCGAGGCGAGCAGGTCAATGGCCAGCCCACCGGTGAGGAGGGCGCAACCCCGGGCCCACCGCAGCCAGTCGCGACACAGTCGCCCGTCATCGGCGGACATGTCACGGAGGCGATTCCGCGCTATCCACGGACGCTGAATCCACTATTCACCGAGAACCAGTCGGATGCGCGGCTCTTCTCCTTGCTCTTCGATGGCCTGATGGAGATCGATCCCAGCACGCGCGAGCCGGTCCTCTCGCTGGCTTCGGACGTGGCAGCGGGGGCCGATGGGCTGTCCTACACGTTCACCTTGCGCCCGGATCTCCGATGGCACGACGGTAGCCGGGTGTCGGTTGCTGATGTCATCTGGACATACAGTATTCTGCGCGATCCCGCGATCGGAACGCCGCTCCAGCCGTACGCGAAGCGCATCTCGGCGGTCGTGGCAGCCGGCCCCGGCCGTGTCCGCTTCACGCTCGACGAGCCGTATTCGCCGTTTCTCGCAAGGGTGGCGACCATGCCTATCCTTCCGCGTGAGTCATTTGCGCGGCTGCAGGGAGAGCGCCTGCGCCAGGCGCTGCTCGCCTGGAAGCAGCCGGTGGGGACGGGGCCATTTCGGTGGGCAGGCGGGCGGCAAAAAGTAGCGATCGAACTCGTCGCGAACGAGCGCTATCACGGCGGACAGCCGCTCCTTGATCGCTACAGTATCCGGATACTTCGAGACGGTACTCAGGTGCAACAGGCGCTGAATGGCGGGGAGATTGACGTGGCATGGCTCCCGCCGCAGCTCGCGAGGACGCTCGCCAAACAGGACTTCCTGGTTCAGGCGCCAATGGACACCCCGACCATGACGATGCTCATGTTCAACCTTGACGCGGCGAGAGGCGGGGAGTTGGTCGACCTAAGACTGCGCAGGACGCTTGCCCTCGCGCTGGACACTGAAGCGATCGCAACGGCGATGCGCGGGGCACTTCGTCCTGCGATGAGCTACCTGCCGCCCACGAGCCTCGCCCATCAACCTTCGGCGAACCCACCCTTCCCATACGATCCGGAGCAGGCAAGGGCAATACTCGCCCGTGCGGGATGGGCGGACGTCGACGGCGACGGAGTGCTCCAGAAAGGAGGAGCTCCGCTCTCGATCACACTGCTCACCAACAACGTCCCCAAGTCGTTCCCGGAGTTGTTCGGTGTTGGCTATGACCCCGCGGTCGCGCAGATCGTTGCGGACTGGAAAGCCGTAGGTGCGCGGGTTCGGGTTCGTCGCACGGGCTGGGAGCAGTTCGCGAACACGGTGTTCGGCATACATGACTTTCAGATTGCTCTGGTGAGCGTATCCGGCGACGCGGACCCCGACGAAAGCTACCTGTGGGCAACAGATGCGTACCCGGAAGGCTTCAACGTGGGGCGCTACAGCAGCGACGTGGTGGACCTGGGACTCGCGGAGGGCCTGCGGCGGCAAGACCTTGCACAGCGGCTGGAGGGGTATCAGACGGTCCACCGGACGCTGGTGGCGGATGTTCCCGCCGTACCGCTCGGGAGCACGACGGTAGTGATGGTGCAGAACAACCGCCTCGTCGGCGCGACCGCGAACTACTGGTCCGCCCTCCAGCACGCGGAAGTCGAGAAGTGGTACGTCCGCGACGGCGAGTGATAGTCAGCGTGCTCTGAGTGGTACCTGTCATTCCGGACGCGGTGAGGGATCCGTAGCCCGGACCACGGAGCCCTCGCAGGCTC
>JADDPA010000077.1:6759-7086 GCA_016782125.1 Thermobaculum sp. | reverse complement strand
GAGACTGGCCAAGGCGTGGAATACCGGATCGATCCCGCTTGCCCTCCGGGCACGTCCATGGCACTCTCCCAGCCCGCTCCACCTGACACAACTCTTACCGTTCCCTTAGCAACTTCTCACCCTACATTCGGGCTTGGCAGCTACTATATTCAGTGTGTCCCAAGCACGGGAGGATGCCGAAGGCCAGCGGGGCTGGTCGCACTACTCCTCCTGTGACGGTGATGGCATCGGGTGGGACCGGCGGCCATCCGGCAGGCGGACCCGCTGGGCCGCCCTCAAATCGGAGAAGAGACAATGGCGGGGGACGAGCGGACGGTCGCAACAAAG
>JADDPA010000077.1:6541-6632 GCA_016782125.1 Thermobaculum sp. | reverse complement strand
CCCAGCTCGGTGTGCCCCTTGCGGTCACGCACGCTCTCGCGGAGCCACGCCGCCTGCCCAAGGTCGTTGGCGGCGCACTCCGGGCGGGCTG
>JADDPA010000077.1:0-6521 GCA_016782125.1 Thermobaculum sp. | reverse complement strand
GCGGAGATGGCTCCATCGGCTGCGTGGTGGACCTGCTCGCTCACCACGACGCCGCGCTGGGCGTGCTGCCCGTGGGCACCGCCAACGACTTTGCCCGCACGCTCGGCATACCATTCGAGATCAAGCAGGCGTGCGAGACGGTGGCCTCCGGTGCCCTGGTGGACGTGGACCTGGGCCAGGTCGGCAGCGACTACTACGTGAACGTCGCCTCCGTGGGAGTGAGCGCCGCGGTCGCTCGGAGCTTGGCGTCCGGGCTCAAGCGTTGGCTGGGCATGCTGGCGTACCCCACTGCTACGGCCAGGGCACTCGTCCGCCACCGGCCCTTCTCCGCTCGTCTCACTTTCCCGGATGTCGATTACGAGCCGGTAGAACTGCAGAAGGTGCTGCAACTGAGCGTCGGCAACGGCCGTTTCTACGGGGGGGGGTGCGTCGTCTCGCCCGGCTCGGGCATAGATGACCGTATGCTGGACGTGTATGCCATCGAGGCCGGACCTTACCGCGAACTGTTTCGCGTGCTGCGGCGGCTGCGCGGCGGAGCGCACATGCAGAGCCATCTGGTCAGCCACTTCCAGACGCGGAGCATCCACGTGGAAACCCTGCCCGCTATGCCGATCAACGTCGACGGCGAGATCTTGACGAGCACCCCCGCCACGTTCTCACTCGCCCCGAACGCGCTGCGGGTGCTCGTCGCCCGAACGTCGAGCGCCGCAAGGCTGGACCGGTCAGAACGAGACTCGTAGGCAACCGCGCTTCGGTGCGCATCGAGCTTGACGGTCAGCCTGGCAACCGAGATAGGCTGTGCGGTGAACGCCGATGACTGCAGGGACTATTCGCCGCCAGCACTGGTGACATAAATGCATCGAGGATGACCAACATCTTGTATCGGGCGACCTTGGCGAAACGCTGTTGCGGCAGGCCAGTATACATGGAGCGGATCTTACAGCGAGATGCGGACGGAGTAGAGCGGTACGGGAGAAGTCAAACGCGACGAAACGTCATAGGCACCGTCTAAGCCGACTCGTTTTGACCGCCACCGGCAGGCCATGGAAGCAGCCGAAAACGGCCGGCTCGGGCTGGCACGCGGTTATCCAAGCGGCTCTCGCCGGCAGGCGATATCTAGACCGGGCTTATGTCTGCGCACATCGTGAGTAAGATGGCCGTCAACGAGAACCACGCACCGCCTCACAGCGCAAGGCAGAACACCGCACGCGCGGTATCCTCAGATGGTCTATACGTCGAGTACGCACCAGCGGCAACCGAATTACGACGTTACTTCGCAGAAGGTGCATTCTGCGAAGTAGTGAGGGGGTTGGAGTCAGAGTGCTTCTTCAGTCCCACGCTGTTAGTCGCAGCATGCCTGGACTGAATCCAACCAGCAGGTCGGGGCCGTCAAGCACGGTCGGCCGTGGCAGCAAGGCCCGCGCCTCGTAGCCACTGACCCAGTGCACCGCGATGCGCTCACCGTCCACAACGATTGCCGGTCGCCGTGGCCAGTTGCTCACGCCACGGATAAAATTGAACGCGCGTCGCGCGGACCACTGTAGGGGGATATCGAAATCACGCTCAGAAGGCCAGCCGCGATAACTCGCCGGTCTAGTCTCCTGCGGGACGGGAATGGCGGTCCCAGCCGCGAGGCGCCACAGCGCGCGTAGCAATAGTTCACCACCCAGCATGGCGCAGCGTCGCTCCATCTCCTCCCCCGAGACGCCGTCCGGCACGGCGATACGCGCTTGCTCAATGATGTCGCCCGCATCGATCTGCCCTGACATTATGTGAACCGTCACGCCTGTGGTTCGTGCACCGGCGCGGAATGTCCAGAACAGCGGCGCTGGTCCGCGATTGAGGGGTAGTAGCGATGGGTGTACATTGAGACAACCCAGGGGTGGCAGGTCGAGTATAGCGTTCGGCACCCGACGCGGGAAGCACGCCGCACACACCACATCCGGCCGGTACGCCTGCAGCGCGTCCACGGCCGCCTGCGCACCCAACGCCCGCACTTCAAAGACCGGTATCCCTCGAGCCCGCGCCAGTGCTATGACGCCCCCATCGAGCGTCCCGCCAACCATCGGTAGCGACCGTCGTCGAGCGTGCGCGCTAGAGAACGGCAGCGACCATATCGCTGTTGAAGCCCCATTCGCACTGAGCGCGGGGATCACGATCCCGCAGACGTTGACTCCGCCCGAGAGCAGGGCTTCCAATGGTGCTACGGAAAACGAACCGCCACCTCCAAAGTAGATCGCACGAAGCTCTGCACCCACGCCGTTCCTCCAAGCATTCGCCGTCAGGTGCGGCCTCGCCCCGGCCACGTGCCCTTGCTTTAACCATGGCTCAACCGGGACAACTCCCTAGCGTATATCGCGTGACGGACGAGCGGCCACCAGTTTGTACGTACAGGGTGCTACCCGCGCGACGAAGCTGCCAGTTTCGCCGCCAGTATCCCGTAACGACGAGGTTGGGCGGCGCCGCTACCTCCTGCCCAGTCCGCGTGTAGAATCGGCCGCCAAAGCTGATGAAGTCCGGCAGACGAGCGGTGCGCGTCGGCAGGAAAATTATGTAGCGTTCGCAGTTGCCACTCTGGACCCATTGCCGGCGCGGGCCATCCCACCGCTCCATGCGATCCTGTGGCTCGGCAGCAAGAGCGCCGTACGTTCCGGCCACAGCCAACAGCGAGATAGCAACCGCGAGCAGCACCGGCACGATGCGCGACCGCGTCACGCCGTGACCACAAGTGTGGCCAGGCTCGCCCCTATCTCTTCGCGCACCCACGGGTCGGTCTCCCGCCCGAGTGCCGCCTCCAGCGCGCCCTGGGATTCCACACCGGGGAATCGTCCCAGTGCCCATGCCGCGTGGCCCCGCACGAGCGGCTCGTGGTCGTTGATTGCCTGGATAAGCGCGGGAACGGCTCGCGGATCGCCGGAGTTGCCGAGCGCCACGGCCACATTCCGCAAAAGACCTCGCCGCTTCGTCCGCTTTACCGGGCTGCCACGGAAGCGTTCACGGAACTCCTCGTCCGAGAGCCCCATCAGCTCGATGAGGTCGGGCTCGTGCCCCCACGCCGCGCGGGCACGATGCTCCGGATGGTCGGGAGTCGGGACATTGCGGTTCACCGGGCAGACTTCCTGGCAGATATCGCAGCCGAAGATCCAGTTGCCGATCAAGGGGCGCAGGTCCGTTGGGATGGGTCCCTTCAGCTCGATCGTGAGGTACGAGATGCATCGACGGCTGTCGAGTACGCCGGAGGCGATCAGCGCGCCGGTCGGGCAGGCGACCATGCAGCGCGTGCAGGCGCCGCACGACTTGCGCGAGGGCTCCGAATACGGCAGCGACACATCCACAAGCATCGCACCCAGCAGCACCCACGAGCCGAGTTGGGGCGTGAGGATGTTCGTGTTCTTGCCGTACCAGCCGAGCCCTGCACGGGCCGCCACGGCGCGATCCACGACGGGACCACTGTCCACGCTAACTCGCGACCGAATGGGGGTTCCAAGGCGGGTCTCGAGCGCACGGTGGAGTGCCTGGAGCTTGACCTTCACGGTGTCGTGATAATCGTCGCCGAGCGAATAGCGGGCCACCTTGCCACGCGGCCCGTCGCCTCCCTGCTCGGGTTCCTGCTGCGCGAGATAGGACACCGCACCGATAAGGATGCTCTGCGCGCCGGGCAGCAACTCCTGGGGTGCGCAGCCTTGCCGGATGCGTTCGGGAGTGATCCAGCGCATCTCACCAAGCAGCCCGGCCTCAAAGCGCTCCAGGCATGTTCGTTCCGTCTCCACGAACGGGTCGGCCGGCGCAACGCGCAGGAGATCCAGCCCGGCGTCCATGCCGAGTTGCTGCAACTCCGCTTGCGTTATGAGGCGTTCGGACATCAAATCTCGACGTGCTGGGGTGACACACAGTTCCACCACAGTTGAGCGTTCACTCGGGGAGGCGCATCCAACGGCGCCTGCCCCCAGGAGAATGATACCGCACCGTCGTCATTCGAGGCGAAGCCGTGAAAATGACTTCCGCATGTTACCCGCAAGGCGATAGGGGACCCGCGGTTGACTGAAACGTTCCAGGCTGATCGGCACTGAGATGTTAGAATGAACCGGCGCTCAGGGCTGGACGATCCGACAGTCGGATGAGTCAGCGGAGCACAGAGGCGAGGCCGAGCTATTGCAGATCGAGAGGTCAGGTCGAGTGTCCCAACCAGAGCAGCCGTCCCCGCCCACCCGCCGCCGCCCGCCGCGCTTCCTGTTCAAGGTGCTCAATCCGCTATTTACACTGATCCTGCGCTCGCCGTTACACTCGCTCCTCAGCAAGCGACTCGTGCTCATCACATTCACCGGGCGCAAGAGCGGACAGCAATACACCACCCCCCCGGGTACGCCCAGGTGGATGGTGTGTTGTTGTCCGGGACCGAGAGACGTTGGAAGGCCAACTTACGGGGTGGCGTGCCGGTCCGCGTGCTACTGCGGGGCAAGGATATCCGGGGCGTCGCAAGAATCATTGAGGATGAGGCCGGTATGGGGCAGAGCTACGAAGCAATTATCGCCATGTCCCCGGGATACGGACGCGCGCTCGCGGTACGGGTTGGTTCGGACGGGCGGCCGGTGCAGGAGGACGTCGCCGGGGCGAGGGCGGAGGAGCATGTAGTGATCCGGATCACGCTCGACGGTGACGAAGTCGCCGCCCCTGCGCCGTGATCGGTGCCGTGCCGACGTGTCAAGCCTGATACACCGCCACCCGGCGGTACATGAATGGTTCTGGGGAACTGGTTGAAGGGCGCGACCCAAGCGCCGGCACCACTAGATGCCTCCGAGTAAACAAAGGGGCAATCTGCTATCCTTCGAGCCATCTGCAACGGGAGAGTCGCTCACCAGGCACTGCAGGCGGGTCGTTGGATGGACGTTTCGATCGGCACCTTCAATCTCAACAACTTGTTCTCACGGTACAGCTTCCGGGCGGAAACTCCGGAGGGTAACGACCCGGCCCTGACGGTCTCGGTGACCTATACCTTCGCGGACCCGAGCATGTACCGGGTGCGGAAGTTCGGTGGGCGACTCGTGGAAGCCAAGCCCGCAGAGGAGCGCGAGACGATCGCGCAGCGCATCCGGGCCATGGATGTTGACGTGCTGGCGGTACAGGAGGTCGAGGATATCGACACCCTGAGGTACTTCGCCTCCGAAGAGTTACGTGGGATGTATCGATACCGTGTGCTCATCGAGGGCAACGACCCGCGACTCATCGATCTCGGGCTACTCTCCCGGCTTGCCTATAGGGGCAGTGACGTCCTGGCAGCAAGCGGTGCACCCCGAGGCGCCCGACAATCTCGTCTTCAGCCGGGACATGCTGGAAGTGGAGATCCTGAACCCTGGGCGGACCCGCCGCTTGCTCACACTCTACAACAACCACTTCAAGAGCCGCTACGTACCGCCCGGAATGGACACCGTCATCGAAACGCGCCGTGCGGACACGAAACGTCGACGACAGGCAGAGACGGTCGCGCGGATTGTCGACGCACGAATGCGCCCTTCCAGTCGGTACGTCATACTCGGTGACCTCAACGATCCGCCGGAGTCATCGTTCCTCGCT
This sequence comes from Thermobaculum sp., assembly GCA_016782125.1. Lineage (GTDB taxonomy): Bacteria > Chloroflexota > Chloroflexia > Thermobaculales > Thermobaculaceae > JACDAU01. Next base: position 950 of record JADDPA010000077.1, on the reverse strand, counting down.
CCCCTCGTGAGCGCACCGAACCTCGGACTCGTAAACGGCCTGGCGAACGCGGAGGAGACCCGCAAGGCACGGCCGGACACCCCTCCGCCACGGTCATCCGCCTGGACGCACCGCTACAAGCCGGTAGGCCGGCCCGCGCAGTACCATCTGTTCGACCAGATATGGCTGAGTCCAGCACTGGCCCAACGGCAGACCGGGGCATGGATCGACCGGCGCACGAAGCACTCTGGCGATGGCAGCGACCACGACCCCGCGTGGGTACGTCTGCGCTTATAGGTTCGGTTTCGCCGGGGCATCTACCGATTGCATGCTCGACGGACCGGAAGTGACGCTGACCCAGTGGGAGGTCGGACATGCTGCTGGGACTGCAGCTCCATCCCTTCGGTGCTACGTATCACGGCAATGCCTTCGACACCCTGCTGGCGGTCGTCCGGGCATGCGAGCTAGCCGAGCTCGACTCGGTGTGGATGGCCGACCACTTCATGTTCCCCGATGAAGACAACCCTGACCGGGAAGTGCCGGTGCTGGAATGCTTCGTCGCGCTCGGCGCCATCGCCGCGTCGACAGCGCGCATCAGAATCGGCGCACTGGTCGCCGGGGTGCCGTACAGGAACCCGGCACTACTGGTGAAGCAGTTTGCGACGCTGGACGTGGCCAGTCACGGCCGAACCATCGTGGGGGTGGGCGCGGGATGCTGGGAGCCTGAGTTCGTGGCGTATGGCTGGCCGTTTCCTCCGGTGCGCGAGCGGATGGAGATGCTGGAGGAGGCGGTGCAAATTATCGACCTTATGCTGACGGGACGGCCGGCAAGCTTCCGTGGTAAGCACTACTCTGTCCGCAACGCATACAACGACCCGCTGCCCATGCAGAAGCCGCGGCCGCCCATCGTGATCGGCGGCAGTGGCGAGCGCACTACGCTGCGGATCGTCGCAAAATACGCCGATATGTGC
>JADDPA010000188.1 GCA_016782125.1 Thermobaculum sp. | reverse complement strand
CATTCATCCAGTGCCTCCAACTACTCAAATCCCCCCAACCCTGAACTCTTACATTTCAGGAGGTTGCCTCGACGAGTTGTGCCGCGTTCTCAACGGGTGGCGTGCCGACCTTCCGTTCCCCAAACGGCATCATCAGGCGGTCGAACGTCGACTCCACAGTGGCGGCGGAGAAGAACCCGACGCAGCGCGCGGTCTCGTCACCGATATTGCGGACGCCGTGTGGCACCATCGCCGGTATGAGCGCCGCCTGCCCGGCCGATAGCTGCCCCCGCTCATCGCCCAGGCTCGCCTCAACGGTTCCAGATATAATCAGCACGATCTCCTCGGCGCTGTCCGTGTGCGTGCCAAGATAATGCCCCGGCTCGATCTCGAAGTGGACGACCGAGGAGCTCTCATTGCCGGTAGCCGCGTAGAAGGGCAAGGTCACCGTGATGCGCATCGCCGGGTCGTCCTCGTACCAGGCGTCGAGCAGCTTGAGGTTGTTGAGGTCGGCGGTTTTCATGTCTTGCCTCCGATGTACACGTGCGGATTCGTCGGTTGTGCTAGCTGGCCGGCGGAGCGAACATCTCCAGCTGGATATTGTCGGGGTCGCAGTACACTAACACCGAGCCATAGGGCCGGTCGGCGATGGGGGATTGGGTGCAGGGCTGGTCAGCGGCGGAGGATCGCTCCACCCCCACTTCTCCAGGTGCACCTGCCACGCTTCCAGGTCAGCCCGACTGGGGACCGCGAGCCCAACGTGGTCAAGACCGGTCCGCGTCTCCGCGAACGCCTCACCTCCATTCGTGTCGTGGCGGTGTAGCACAATCATGAGTTGCCAGGCATCGTCAGCGAGCACCTTGCCGGTACCTGCCTTGTGGCCCTCCTCCATATGGTACGTGATATCGAAGACCTTCTCGTACCAGGCGATACTGGCATCGAGATCGGTCACGGTGAGCGCTATGTGATGGATACTGGGGCGAGTCGCGCCGGGCATGGGTCCCTCCTTGTGGTCGGTGCGATCGGCATCGTGTGGCCAGTATTCCGTCCTGTCTCCTCGGTGTCTTACCTGCCCACCTCCTTCCCAGCACTACTGCCGGACTCTCGATGATCGGGGCCGCCAACACCTGCGGCAGCGGGATGTCCCGGTTCCCAGGCTGCTCGGAAGAGGGCGACGGCAGCCGGGATCAGGCTGCCATAGCGGCCCGAGCCGAATGGAAGGTGTGGCTCGTTGGCCATGTGCTGGGATGTTAGCCCGTGCATCATCGCGATGACGAGATCGCGGGCCTGGTTATTAGCGAGGTCCAGCCGAATCTCTCCGCTGGCGACGGCACCGGCCAGCACTTCATCGCTGCCGGCGAGCAGCCTGCGGCTCTCGGCCATGCTCTCGTCGGAGGGGACGAACCCGGGCACGGGCCGCTCGAAACACAGTTGGTACAGATCCGGGTGCTCATGTGCGAACCGCATGTACATTTCAATCCACGTATGCAGCATGTCCCAGGAGAAGGTGTCCCCGGCGATGGCGCTCCCGTGATACGAGGCGTATGTACGGATACCCTCGAGGAACAGGGCGTCGTAGAGGGCTATCTTGCTCGGGAAGTACGCGTAAAGAGAAGGTGCCTGCATCTTCACCCGCCGCGCCACCTCGCGCAGACTGAGCGCCGCCACTCCCTGCTCGCGCATTACGGCGCGTGCCGCGTCTAAGATCGCTCTCTGCATCTCCTCCCGGTTACGCTGCCGCCGCTCCTTCGGCGAGAGGACCGGCGCTGTGTCCGCCGCTGATTCCGAATTCACTCAGCAAACCTCACAGTGCTTGATATATATTACGGTGAAATATCTAACTAACGGCGTTAGTTAGCAGGCCGATAATACGCGGTCCAGCGTGCCCTGTCAATACCCCAGGCAGAAGCAGGAAGACGGCGACTGTACGGTCGCCACCAGACCGGCTATCGGCAGAGCGGGCGAGTGGTCGGGCCAGCCGCGGGCGGGATCCTGTGAACGGTGACGGACGGCGGCTGCTGACGGATCGGCTAAGCATGTATACAAAAGTAATATGGTGTTTAGAGTCAGGATATCCCGCGTAATACACGGCCTTCGGTCTTCGGAAACGTGCCGGATTTATGATCACATGCTTAGCCTGCGCCAGGCACTGAATGGGGAGGAAATCAGAGCAAGGTCCTGGTGGCCGACGCACATGGCATACGAACTGCTCCCGGTGAACGGGAATGCGCGTGGCATTGGACGACGGGACTTCGCGTTCCGGCGGGTTCGTGGAGCATCGGAAGGACCCGCCCGGACGCCGGAAGACTGCGCGACGCCCTGGACCAGTGTGTCGGTCGAACAGGCCAATGAAATCAATGCTGTGACCTCGTTCTCACACCGACCTAGGGTACACGTGGCATGGTTGCTTGGTATGATGGGACCGGTCAGGCCATCAGGCTAAAGAGCAGGGGGCAATGATACGCACCGTCAACGCCACGCGCTACGTGACGCCGCTACGCGAGGGCGGCTCCCTGCCAGCCATCATCGAGGCGGACGACGATGGCACGTACGTGCTCAAGTTCCGGGGTGCGGGGCAGGGGCCGAAGGCGCTCATCGCGGAGCTCGTCGCAGGCGAGCTGGCTCGGGCCCTCGGCCTGCCCGTCCCGGAGTTCGTGTTCGTGAACCTCGACCCTGCCCTCGGCCGCTCGGAGCCCGACTTCGAGATCCAGGCGCTCCTCAAGGCGAGCGCCGGACTCAACCTCGCACTCGATTATCTCCCCGGCTCGCTCGCATTTGACCCGCTGCTCTCGCCGCCGCCCGAGCCGGAGCTTGCGTCGCGCATCGTGTGGTTCGATGCATACGTCACGAACGTGGACCGCACGCCCCGCAACACGAACATGCTGCTGTGGCACCGCCAGCTCTGGCTCATCGACCACGGGGCCGCGCTGTTCTTCCACCACCGTGGGGGACCGTACGCCCCGCGTGCCCGCAACCCCTTCCCGCAGATCACCGAGCACGTCCTGCTACCCCTCGCGACCACAATTGCTCAGGCCGACGCAACCGCGCGGCAGCGGCTCACACCCGCCGTGATCCGCGATGTCGTCGGCCTCATCCCGGACGCATGGCTCGAGGACGGAGGGTTTACGGGCCCACAGGAGCACCGCGAGGCATACGCCGTGTACCTGCTCGCCCGGCTCGAAGCGTCCGGTGTGTTCGTCGAGGAGATACAGAGTGTCAGCGCCCAGTCCGTATGACTACGCGGTCGTCCGCGTCGTCCCGCGCGTCGAGCGGGGGGAGTTCATCAACGCTGGCGTTATCCTGCATTGCGCCGAGCGACGGTACCTCCGCGCGCTGATCGATCTCGACACCGACCGCCTTCGCGCGCTCGATCCGGAGATCGACCACGACATCGTGCGCGCCGCCCTGGATATCATCCCCAGGGTCTGCGCGGGCGAGGCGGGTCCCATCGGTGCGCTCGCCCCGGCGAAGCGGTTCGACTGGCTCGTCAGCCCCCGCAGCACGATCGTGCAAACCTCCCCGGTCCACACCGGCCTCTGCGCCGACCCCGACACCGCGCTCGAACACCTGCTCCACGCACTCGTCCGTACCCCGCGTGAGCGCGGCGCGGTACAATCCCCCACGCAAAGCCGCACCAGGAGGTACAGCATGACCTGTCTACGCCTCGTCCTCTCGATTCTCATTCCGCCCCTCGGCGTCTTCCTCACTGTTGGCATCGGGCTGCACTTCTGGCTGAGCATCGTGCTGACGATCCTCGGCTACATCCCCGGCCTCGTCCACGCCGTCTGGATCATCGCCACGCGCAGCCAGAGACGGTAGAACCTGGCTGCGTATGGGGCATTTGATTCCAGACACCGACAACATCCTGATTTCCTCTATGTAAGGACTGTTATCGGAGTGACTCTCCTCTGTTATCCAGCCGTCAGAATCGCATATCTATACTGTCTACATGCGACAGCACCCTTTCTCCCGCTGCGTCCGGAAGGTCGCGAGCAGGCGTAGCAGGGTGCCGCGATGGTCCCCAGAGAAAGGATGCATGGTGAGGGTTTTCCTACTGGTCGTTGTGCTGTTATTTGCCGGCGCAGGCTGCGGCGTCACCGATTCGGTGAAGAGCCCAGCGGCTGACGCGGACAAGAGTACCACCACAACCAAGCGAACCTCCGAAGCTGCCCGGACAAAGCTCTGATACCAGTACCGCAAGGGGCAGACGTTCACGCACCGAGTCCAGGTCAAGCTGACCCTGGTCTCAACGCAGACAGGCAAGGAACCCCTCGACATGGGGACAGCCAGAATGAAGGCCTCCACGATGGTGACATCAAGTGGACAGGCCACCGGTAGCCTCAAGACCCAGTACAGGGAGGTATTTGGCGATCCGGAGATATTGCCCGGGAAAATCGGACCGAACGGTAAGGTGCCCCCCGGAAAGCTGTCCACTATGACTACCACGGTGAAGGCGGACGGTCTGGGCAGAGTTCGTGATGTCGATTGGGCATCTGAGGAGCAGGAGGCCGTCGCCGTGCAGGTGAACGAGGACGCGACGTTCCTCGGACCTGTCCTACCATCCAAGCCGGTCAAGCCCGGAGACACGTGGACCTCCAGGCAGACGATCGACGGTGTCGTAAGTGTCACCACGAGCGATGCAAAGTACACTTTTCAGCGATGGGTACGGCAGGGCGGTCGGAGGCTCGCGCGGATCAAGTCCATCTCCAGCCTCAAGAGAAGAGATACCCAGCGAGGGACCGAGAACAAGATTCGAGCGAACTATACGTACCTGTTCGATCCTTCACGGAGCATATCGGTCAGGACGACAGGCACGTCGACGATCTCTATACCCGGAACGGGCGCACATGCCAAGTACCAGTACGTGATAAACACAGCGAAGTAGCGGCGCAGCAACGTAGTGGCCGTCCACTTCAATGCCTCGGTAGATCGCTATATTAAGGAAGCGGCAAGTATCGATACTTCACGTTCTCGTCTTTTTACCGCACGCTATACCGGCGCACAGCAGGAAACGTTACCAGCTACACGCCAAAATGCGGCACCAGGCAGAGAATGCAAACAGGAGTTGCGGATGGCACAGGCAACGCGGGATCGCCGGAGACCAGTGACCCGCCTCGTTCCGAGGTTCCGGATTGGCCCACGGTGTTACCTTCGCCGCCAAAGGCCCACGGCCGAACGCTGATGGCCGACAGCCCACAGCTTCCAACGCTCGCCCTCATCGCGCTCGCCGCCGAGGACTGGTACGAGACCGTCGACTTCTACCATGACCTCCTCGGCCTGCCGCTCATCGAGCGCGACGAGTCCCGCAGCCGGGCGCGCCTTCAAGCGGGGCCGGGTCTCGTGCTCGAGGTCGTCTCCGGCGGCTACGGCAGCGAGGAGCCCAAGACCCCGCGCGAGAATCCCGTCTCCCTCTGCATCCGGGTGCACGACCTCCCCCGGCGGACGTTCGAGCTCGAACAGCGCGGCGTGTGGCTGCTTCGCGAGCCAACCGACGGCCCGCTCTCCCTGCTCGACCCGGAGGGCAACCGCGTCTATCTGTACGACACCGACGAACTCCCCTATATCCCTGACGGCTGGGAAACCACTCCGTAGACCACGCCCCACCGCACGCTGGGTCCACGCGCCCCGAAGCACAACCCCGACTTCACCCGGCAACTGGAGCAGTTTCTCGGATTGCCGCCGAAAGGCGCCCAACCGAACCATCTCAACTCCTATTTAACATGTAGGGAGTGTTTTCCTGGCCCACCATTCAATCAGGTGCGTCCACCAGCGGGTCCAAGCCATGGCCCGCAGTCCGCCGCTGGACCTCGCACACGCGCGGCGCTGATACTTCGGGCCAATGTCCGGGGATACCTCCGTTGCACACTACTTGCGACGCCCTCGCTGAACCACAGGAGGTGGCACCAATGACGACGGCATCCACGCAGCGATACGCACTTACCAACGAGCAAGTCGCGTCATACGAGCGAGATGGCTACCTGCACCTGCGCGGCGTTTTCCGTCCGGAGGAGGCGGCCCATCTGCGCCGGGAGTCGCACGACCTCATGGAGCGGCTCGCGCGTCGCCAGTCCATAGACGCCACGTGGCAGAGCGCGCGCGCCACCACCATGCAAGCAGATACGCGCCTGCTGCACTGCCACAACGCCCAGTTTCAGAGCGCGGCGTTTTCGCGCCTCATCGTCGACCGGCGGCTCGTCGATCCCGTCGCCGACCTGATCGGGCCGAACGTGCAACTCCATCACACGAAGCTGTTCGTGAAGCCACCGGAGAAGGGCTCCCCTTTCCCCATGCACCAGGACCACCCGTTCTTCCCGCACGAGCGGCATACCATGCTCGCCGCGATCATCCATTTCGACGATGCCCCGCTCCAGAAGGGGGGCGTGCGCGTCGTGCCCGGTAGCCACCTGGACGGTCCCCTTGAGCATGACCCGACGGGCAGCTTCCACCTGCCACTGGATCGCTATCCCGTCGAGGACGCGACCCCCCTGGAGGCGGAGGCGGGGGACGTGCTGCTCTTTTCCTACCTCACAATCCACGGCTCCGGCGTCAACGAGAGCGCCGAAGCTCGCACCACCTTGCTCGTCCAGATGCGCGCGCCCGACGACCCGCCCACGGTCGACACCCACCGCTCCCGCGGCCAGGGGATGATGCTCCGAGGCATCGATCCGAACGGGAAGGACAGCGGAGGCGTTGAGAGCTAACCGCATAGTACTTCCACGTACGGCTCACGTAGCCCGAAAGCACTGTATATCGCGCCGAACCTATACCCGACAATAGCAACACAGATGAGGCGCCCCATACCAAGGACGACACGCTCGCTCATGGACGCAGGAGCAGCGCGCGATGCCGGTCGGGCGAGACGTGAGTCGTCCCGCTCGAGCACGGCAACGGGTGGGAAAGATCGCATCAGGCAGTGCATGGCCGCGAGTTGGAACGGTGGCATCTTCACGCTACCGTTCAACTGAACAGCACACTTCGATGCGTGTGGCGCACCCTAGAGGATCCAGCCCTCAGTACTGGATGCGCGCGCTGTGTGCGGCGTCAATCTTGCGCAGTTCCACCGTGAGCCACCTATATAACAGTAGGGGTATGCAGTAGACTATGTGGAATCCTGATTTGTACGTAGGTGACACCATGCAGAGAC
>JADDPA010000220.1 GCA_016782125.1 Thermobaculum sp. | reverse complement strand
GTGACCTTGGCCGACGTCCATCACCAGAGTTCATCCTACTACATCGCACTGAGGCCAAGTGTGTCGCCCTGCGAGTTTGTCGGCGGGCGTCAGTACGAACGGTGCTGAACCACGCCGTCCGTTTCTGCTACGCTTGCAGCGTTACATAGCGCGAAGGAGTTGTCCCCGTTGACCACCGACCCGATCTCCAAATACGTTGAGGCGGCATTGCCCTCGTACCTCGCGGACCTGCACGAAATCGTCAGTATCGACAGCGGCACGATGAATAAGCCCGGCGTCGACGCGGTCGCCACGGAGATGCAACACCGCCTCGCAGCGATCGGCTGTGAGATCACCCGCATCCCGAACGCCATCTACGGCGACAGCATCGTCGGACGGCTGCACGGTATGGGCGATAAGAAGATCGTCATGGTCGGCCACACGGATACAGTCTACCCCGACGGCACCGCCGTAGAGCGTCCGTTCCACATCGACGGTGATCGCGCCTACGGTCCCGGTACCTCGGACATGAAGAACGGCATCTTGGCGGGCCTGTACGCGATGAGGGCGCTCAAGGATACGGATCAACTCTCGTTCGGTGAGCTGGTGTTCTTCCTGAACTCCGATGAGGAGGTCGGCTCTCCGACTACTGCCCAGGCCATCGACCGCGAATGTGCAGGTGCCACCGCTGCGCTTGTGCTGGAGAGCGGCCGGGCGGGCAACTCGGTTGTTGTTGGGCGTAAGGGCGTGTATGAGTACACGCTGACGGTCCACGGCAAGAACGCGCACGCTGGCGCGAACCCGGAGCGGGGCCGCAGCGCGGTGCTGGAAATGGCGCATAAGATCGTCGCCATTGCGGCGCTCAACGGGCTCAATCCCGGCACCACCGTAAACGTTGGCGTTGTACACGGCGGAATGCGGCGCAATGTTGTGGCGAGCCAGGCGGTGTGCGAGATCGATGTACGCACGCTCACCGTCGCCGCTCAGGAGGAGTTCGACCGCGCGCTCGCCAAGATCCTGGCCGAGCCGGTCGTCCCGGACACGCGCACGGAGGTGACCATCGGCCACTGCTTTCTTCCGATGGAGCGGAACGATCGCAATCAGGGCCTGTACCACGTCGCGCGCACAGTGGCGGCGCGGCTCGGCTACGAGCTGAGCTGCACCGAGTCCGGCGGTGGGTCGGATGCGAACCACATCTCCGGCATCGGCGTACCCGTGCTCGACGGCCTTGGGCCGAGAGGTGGAAACGCACACAGCCCGGAGGAACACTTGCAGATCCCGAGCGTTGTCGAGAGGACGAGCTTGCTTGCGCACCTGATCCTGGAGATCGCTAAATAGCGCCCGATCTCAACAGTGAATCGACTGTCCCGGACGAGCCAGTCATCACCATGCGTGGCGAGAAGGTGGCTCTCGGTCCGGCCGGTCTCGGCCTGATCCCGCAGTTGCAGCGGTGGCTCAATGACTTCGAGGTCGGCCGGACAACCTGGGGTGTGCTGCCATTAACCCTGGAGGACGCAGAGGCACGATACCAGCGTAACACCGGTGAAGGCAGCGTCAGCTTCATCATTTATGAGCGCCCGACGATGCGAACGATCGGCACCACGCTGCTGACCGAGATCGATCACCGGCACCGCACAGCAAGCTTTGGTCTGGTGATCGGCGAGAGGGATTGCTGGGGTAAGGGTTACGGCACCGAGACAACCCGACTGATGCTCGACTATGCCTTCAACGCCCTGGATCTGCACAACGTGATGCTCACGATGCAGGCCTACAACAAGGGCGCCATGCGGACCTACGAGAAGGCTGGCTTTCGCATCATTGGTCGTCGTCGCGAAGCCCATAGACTCGGCGGTCGGTTTTACGACGAGATCTTCATGGACTGCCTCGCAACGGAGTTCGAAGGAAGTGGCCTGTCGGCGCTCCATCCCGTCGAGTAGCGCCGCGCAAGGCATTCAGGCCGAGCTCAAATGTCGCTCGGTCCCAGACTACTCGATGGGGCGCAATCCCGCCTCGATCTTCGCTCGGTGCGGCTCCAAGAACGGTGGCAACGCGAGGTGCTCGCCAAGATGCGCGGGATCCTCATCCGTTGCAAAGCCTGGCCCGTCTGTCGCGATCTCGAAGAGCACGCCGCCCGGCTCGCGGAAGTATATCGAGCGGAAGTAGAAGCGGTCGATAACGGGCGTCACCGCCAGTCCTGCCGCCGATATGCGCCGTTGCCATTGCTCATGTTCGACGTCGTTCGCGGCGCGAAAGGCCACATGATGCACCCCGCCTATGCCGGTGCGCGCCGGTATTTGTTCGGAAGGTCGTGCGATCCGCACCTGTGTGCCTGGCCCACCCGGTCCGGACTCCAAGACGCACATCCCGTCCTGATCGTCAGCGCGGCGGAAGCCGAGGACGTCCGTGAGCACCTGCTCCGTTGGTGCGATGTCACGCACGTGAAGGGTGACTGAGCTCAGACCGCGCACCGCGTACTGGGCTGGAACGGCGCCCTCGTCCCAGGGCGTGCCGCCCGGTACTCCTGTAGCGCCTCCGTCGTCCACAAGCTCGAGTCGCTGGCCCTCCGGATCGGTGAATGGCAGAAAGCTTACCCCCGCGCGCTGCTGTAGCCCGTTATGGGCCACGCCGTGCTCCGCGAACCGCCGAACCCACCATTCCAGTGTCTCCTGGCCGGTCACACGCAAGCTGACGGTCGCGACCTCACCGGCGCCCGGCCGGTTTGGTCCGGCGTCGGGCCAGTCGAAGAACGTCACCTCGGTGCCCGGGCTTCCTTGCGCGTCCCCATAGAAGAGGTGGTACACGGAAACATCATCCTGGTTCACCGTGCGCTTCACCAGTCGCAAGCCAAGCACCTGGCGGTAAAAGCGGAGGTTGCCCGAGGCGTTCCCCGTGACCGCGGTCAGATGATGCAAGCCACCGATCGTAATGTGTTCCGCCATAGCTTCATGCTCCTCCGAGATGTTTAGCACCACGCTGTCATAGTACCGTAGCATATCCGGCAATCGGGTACTATCGTCGTCAAGCTGGCAAGCCAGTTGCCGCGACAGCACCTGCCGCTCAACGTCCGTACCGTGCCGCAAGTCGCTATGTCTGAGGAACCTCACTGCCCCAGCGGACGAGCTGATAGCCATACCGATCGCGGAGTTCGGATACCGTGCTTTGCAAGCGGAGATCCCGTTCGGTGCTGACAGGGCGCTCCACCTCCCAAAGGCTGAGTTGCCGAGGCGGCGAGCCGAGGCCAGTGACCCCCACACCGACGAGTCGCACAGGTACGCTCGTCTGCCACAGCTGATTCAGCAAGCGCATCGCGGCTGCAGCGATCTCGGCGTCGTGCGCGGACGGCTGGGGCAGCGAGGCCTGGCGGGTCAGCGTCGTGAAGTCGGACCAGCGCAGCTTGAGCTTAACCGTCGTGCCGACCATCCCCGCGCGCCGTAGCCGCCTCCCAACGTCGGTCGCCTGCGCGTGGACCGTACGCTGCAGCGTCTCGGCATCCGTAACGTCCCGAGCGAATGTCGTCTCCCGCGAGACGGACTTGGGGGTGTGTTCGGTAATGATGGGACGATCGTCAATGCCAGCGGCGTGGTGGGACAGGGTGCGGCCATACTTCCCGAAGCGGCTCTCCAGTGACGCCGGAGGCCAGGCCGCGATGTCACCGATCGTGCGCAGACCGAGTGCGGCCAGGCGGTCCGCGGTCTTCGCGCCGACTCCCCATAGCGCGTGTGCCGGCAGCGGTGCGAGAAACGCGGCCTCGGTGCCTGGTGGCACCGCGAGGATCGCGTTCGGCGGGCTATCACATCGCGCCGACGCCTTGCCCACATCGGTTGCCACCTTCGCCACCAGCTTATTCGTCGCGACCCCAATCGAGCACGGCAGCCCGAGTTCGTCGCGGATCTGTGCCTGAAGCCGTCGAGCGAGCACCTCGCCTGGCTCGGGTATATCGCTGACGTCGAGGAACGCCTCGTCAATGGAGACCTGCTCCACCATCTGGGTGAGCGCACCAAGCCGCTGCATCACCGCCTGCGAGGAGGCGCGGTATGCAGCAAAGCGCGTGGGGAGGCAGAGCAGGTGCGGACACAACGCGAGCGCGCGTACCATCGGCATTGCCGAGCGCACCCCGTGACGCCGTGCGGCGTATGAACACGAGGAGACGACGCCTCGCCCCTCGGCATTTCCTCCCACGGCGAAGGGCTTTCCGCGCAACGAGGGATCCCGTTGCTCCTCAACGGCACAGAAGAAGGCGTCAAGATCGACATGAAGTATCGTGCGTGTCATAAGTTGGCTTGAAGGTGCAAGCGAATTGTGGGTTTATTGTGGATTGGCGCTCTCACTGCGAACTAGTATCAGCACCTGACGTTCGCTTGCAAGCGGGACTGCCCGGTTCCGACCGACTCGGCCCATCACACCCGGGCAGCACCCCTCGTGTGATGGGCCTGCGTGCCCTGCGCTACCGACTCATCAAGCGATACCGCCGCACACCCAGCGGCGCAAACACCGCGATCAGAACGACCACCCAGATGAGTGTGAGCAGGACCGGCTGCTCGGCTGGGAAGCCGTCCCCGACATACGGATTCGGGTTACCCCACAGGTCTCGGATGGCCGACGTCAGTACGCTGATGGGATTCCACTCCGCGAGAGGCTGCAGCCATGACGGAAGCGTTTGCGGGGGCACAAAGATGTTTGAGAGGAAGGTGAGTGGAAAGATCGTCGTGAACGATACCTGCTGCGCCACCTCTACCGTCGGCACGGACAGGCCCAGCCATACACCGATCCAGGACATCGCGAAGCTGAAGAGGAGGAGCAATCCCACCCCGGCGAGGAACTCCAACACGCTAGAATGCACACGCCAACCGACGGCAAGACCCGAGAGCATAAGTACCACCAGGATGCCGCCGTTGTACACGACATCAGATATGGTGCGGCCACTCAGCACGGCTGACCGGGCCATGGGCAGTGAACGGAAACGGTCCAGGATGCCCTTGTTGATGTCGTCGGTTATGCCGATGGCGGTTGTTGCGGCGGCAAAAGCAATGGTTTGCGCGAAGATCCCGAGCAACAGGAACTCCCGGTACGACCCGCCGCCAGGAAGCGGGATTGCGCCGCCGAACACGAACGCAAACAGCAGCACAAACATCACCGACTGCAAGATCGCGAAAATCGCGAGTTCGGGAATACGTGGGATGCGCTTTAGGTTGCGCCCGGTGGCAATAAGCCCATCCGAAATCGCGCGGCGGAGGCCGCCGGTCGCGGCTGGCGCCTGAACTCTCGTAACTGTCATCTATTCCTCCAGGAATACCGCCCCTTTTGGAGCCTAACTCTTATCGTCATCATCAGCCGGGGCTAGCTCAGCTGCATGACCGGTGAGGCTCAGAAAGACGTCGTCCAGCGTAGGGCGTCGAAGTCCGATGTCGTCTATCGCGATCTGGGCTTGATCGAGGTCGCGAACCACCTGGACGAGCCGCTGCGCCCCACCGCTGGTCGGTACGGTGAGCCGACGAGTATGGTCATCTACCGCGCATTCCCCATCGGTATCGCGGCCGATTACCTCGATCGCTCGCGGGATGTTGTCTCGATCATGCACGACTACCTCGATACGCTCGCCGCCAACCTGCGACTTCAATTCGTCCGCTGTGCCGCGAGCGATGATTCGGCCGTGGTCAACGACGGCGATGCTGTCTGCCAGCTCGTCGGCCTCCTCGAGGTATTGCGTCGTGAGGAGGAGCGTGGTACCCTCACGTACCCAGTCGCGAATGACCTCCCACATTGCGAGCCGACTCCTTGGGTCGAGGCCGGTGGTCGGCTCGTCGAGGAAGAGCAAGCGCGGACGGCCGCTCAGCGCGCTGGCGAGATCGAGCCGTCGGCGCATGCCGCCCGAGTACGTCTTCACCGTTCGGTTGGCCGCGTCGGCAAGGTCGAACTGGTCCAGTAACTCGTCCGCCCGGTGGCGTGCTTCCGCCTTTGGCAGTTGGTACAGCCGGCCAAACATGACCAGGTTCTCCCGGCCGGTCAGGTTCTCATCGACGGCCGCATACTGGCCCGAGAGACCTATAACCGAACGGATCTGCTGCGCATGTTCGATTACGTCGTAGCCGGCCACGGTCGCGCGCCCTGCGTCCGGTCGAAGCAGCGTCGTGAGCACGCGGACCGTGGTCGTCTTGCCCGCACCGTTCGGTCCGAGGAGACCGAGCACGGTGCCCTCGGCGACAGTCAGATCGAGCCCGTCGAGTGCCCGTACCTCCCCGGAGCGAGAACGATAAACTTTCACCAAACCCTCGGCGGTGATCACGTTTGGCCCGTGGGTGTAGGTCGAGCGAGCGGTTGTTGGTGGGGCTTGTTGCGTGATAATAGCGGACCTCCGAATCTGGGGTTGGGTCGAAATGAAACCATCGGTACAGGCTGACGGATGGTTCGCCGTCCACTTGGTCGCCGGAGTGCCAGCGACAAAAGGGGACGGACCATCATATTAAGCAAGATCGGGTTCTCTTGCAACGATGTAAAGCGTATTCGCATTCGGAGCTCGAATTACAAACATCGGTGCAGTACACACGACGAAACCCCTGATTATACTTCGCAGGACTTACGACCACCCAGTGAAAATCGTTCTCGCACAGTGGGACACTTCGTCTTCGCTCAGAGTGACCTGTCGCACGGCACAAGACCAGCTTTCCAGGGTGCCCGAATCGGCGCTAAACCGCACGGTGCCAACTCGTCTTACTTGTGGACCCATCCTTGCTGCCGTGCCAGTGCAAAGGGAGGTGAGTATGCAGCGAGATGTGAAGGCAGGGCTGGACGGCTCAGTTGGTGGAGTTATCGGAACTGCCTTGATGAGCGCGTCGATGATGGCCGGTAAACGGTTAGGTCTCCTGGGCGAGCATCCGCCGGAACTCCTCGCCGCTGCGATACTTCGCAACTCGGGCCTATCAAGTGCGCGGGGCGAGACGCGCAATGCGCTTGCTGTGGCTGGGCACTTCGCATTTGGTATCGGCTCGGGTGCGCTGTTTGCTGTCCTGCATCGCCGCTTGCGGCTGCCGATTCATCCCGCGATACATGGCGCTCTGTACGGCACCGGCGTTTGGGCTGTGAGCTACATGGGGTGGATACCGGCGCTCGGCATCATGCCGTCCGCCGAGCACGACCGCCCCGGCAGACCGTTCGTTATGGTGCTCGCACACTGGATCTTCGGCGGTGTTCTGGGAAGTTGGGTTGGCCGCT
>JADDPA010000150.1 GCA_016782125.1 Thermobaculum sp. | reverse complement strand
GTCCATCCGCCGTTGTGCTGGACTTCGGGCAGAGCTACATCAAGCGTGCGCGAGCCGTGTACGACCGCGGTGCACTTGCGTCGCTCCATCTCCTGCCCGCCGTCCCGACGCCCCCTGCTGATTTGACCGCGGAGGGAGCGGGCAGGCTCGCCGAGCACATGGTGTCGGTGGTGGCCGACACCTGGCGTGAGGCGGTCCGCCCAGGCGTCCCGCTTGCGCCGACGATTGTCGTCAGCCTCGCCTCGTACATCAGCGACGGCCGGCCGCTGCTCCGGCAGGGCGGCCCGTACGCCGCCATGTCTAGCATCACCGACAACCTGGAGCGCTGGTTGTCTCGGCGCATCAGTGAACGGGTAGGGTATCCGCTTGGGGTCGCGCTCCTCCACGATGGGACGGCCGCGGCCCTTGTCTGCGCGGGCGAGGAGTGCACGGCCGTGATGACCATCGGCACCGCACTCGGTGTCGGGTTCTCGCCTTCCGCAGATGGTTTGCGCCCGATTGCGCCGGGATTCTCCATCACCTGATCCCGGGTCCGGACATCGTACGGACGTGGATGCTCGCGTCCCGGGGAATGAAACGTCGGCTTCGGACGTTTTGAATAGTAGGAGAGCGGGAGCGGTTGCACCGCTTGTTATAATCCACACTCAGTCAAGGTAAGACGGCGAGAGGTGTGGATGGAAGGTTCAGACACGGAGTTATTGTCGGGGGCCGATGACCCATTCTTCGCGGAGGCTATGACACACGTCGACGCGCTGTACCGCACGGCCTTGCGGATGACGCGCAACCCCGCGGACGCCGAGGACCTCGTGCAGGAGACGTATCTCAAGGCCCACCGCTTTCGAGACGGCTTCGCGCCGGGAACGAACCTGCGCGCGTGGCTCTTTCGGATCCTCACGAACAGCTTCATCAACGAGTACCGAAAGCGCTCCCGCCAACCTGCGACGATGGACACGGGGGATCTGGAGGACTACTATCTGTTCCGGCGGGTGAAGGAGTCCGGCGAGGACTTGGGCCTGGACCCGGAAGCGACCGTGATGCGGATGTTCCTCGATGAGGAAGTCCGCCAGGCGCTCGAGGAGTTGCCGGAGCAGTACCGGATCGCGGTGCTCCTGGCGGATGTTGAGGGGTTCAGTTACAAGGAGATCGCGGAGATCACGGATACGCAGATGGGCACGGTGATGTCCCGACTGCACCGGGGGCGCAGGCAGCTTCAGCAGAAGCTATGGGAGTATGCTCGGAGCAGAGGCTATGGTGAGACGGAAGTTCGAGGAACGGCATGAGCGACTGCAATGAAGTAACGGAACAACTATACGAGTATCTGGACCGCGAGTTGTCCACTGAGGAGGTCTGCGAGGTGCAGGCGCACCTCAGCCGTTGCCCGAGCTGCTTCGAGCTCGAGCGTTTCGAGTCGGGCGTGATCAAGCTCGTACGGCGCAAGTGTGGCTCTGAGCGAGCGCCGGAGCATCTGCGCGAGCGGCTGCTCACGGTTCCCCGTTCCTGAGTTTGCGCCGCCGTCGCGCGTGGGCGCCGCCCACTGTGTACCATCCTAGTCACCCGTGATGCCACGAGTGTGCCCACCTCCCACTCGGCCCGTATGGTCGCGAGCAGCGTCCGGCACATCCCTCGCCCGAGGCTGAATGCGGGTATCCACCTGTTATACTGAACGGCACGGTTTTAGCGAGAAACAGGGGCAGCACCGCATATATGTCGAGAGATGTCAACGATTACGGCGCGATAGATCGCATGCAGGCCGCGTCGGTCGGCTTGCCGGGGCAGCGCACCTTTCGCCTTCAATTCCTCAACGCGGATGGGCAGAGCGCGAATCTCTGGATCGAGAAGGAGCAGTTACAGGCGCTTGGCAGCGCGATTGACCAGCTCATGGCCCAACTGAGCGACGATCCGTACATCGACATCGCGACACGTGAGGGACAGGAAGCGACGCGGCAATCGGGCGCGCACTTCCCCGACGCGTCCGATCTGGAGCTCAAGATCGGTAAGCTCGCTCTCGGCTATGACGAGGGGCGCGCCCGGTTCACGCTGTTGGTGCACGACGTGGAGGCCGATCAGGAGGGCCCGGTGAGCTTTCGGTGCCTCGTCACGCGCGATCAGCTGCGCGACCTCAGCGGCAATATCGAGGATGTCGTGAGCTCCGGTCGGCCCCGCTGCCCGCTGTGTGGGACGCCGCTCTCCGTCGGTATGGCACACTTCTGCCCGCCATCAAATGGCCACGCCCAGGTGCAAATCGAGGAGTGAGATCGGCATCTCTCCCGTAGCCTTGGATGGGTCCTGCCCGGCCAGTCGCTCCGCTCCGAGGTAAACCCGGCTCAAAAATTGCCGTACGGGGTACGGACTGCTCGGGGCATTCGCGTTGCCATGCGGTACCCGTCATCCGCTTCAACGCTCCGGTCGCTGTCGGATTGTGTGCCCTTTGCCGGTGTGAAGTAACTTTGAGCCTCCACGTCGGCCGGGCGGCACCTGCGGCTCGCGGGCAGGCATGGAGACCCGCCCCTGCTCGGCTCTACCTCAATGCCCCTGGCTCTATGGCGGTGGCGGTCCTGTTGACGCACCGTTCCGCGTCTGGGATACTTCTTCACGGAGCAGGCAGGTACGAGGGAGGTCAGTATGCAGCCGGTACGGATGGTTGATTGCGTCAAGCTAGGCCGGCGCCTTCCGGGTTTGCCGGAGCCGCCCACCCCGGGCGCTCTCGGTCGGCGCATCTTCGAGAACATCTCCGCCGACGCGTGGAACCTGTGGGAGGAGCAGTCCAAGCTCGTCATCAACCACTACCAGCTCGTGCTCGCCGATCCCGAGGCGCGGGCGTTCCTTCGCGAGCAGATGGAGGAATTCTTCTTCGGGGAGGACGCACAGGTGCCGGAGGGCTATACGCCCCCCGGCAGTAAAGGAGCCCCGGCGGCACCCGCGAAGAAGTGAGGTGGCCCGGGGCGATACTGCTCCTCTCCTGTTACGAGCTGGGTCACCAGCCTCTGAACCTCGCGTCTCCCCTGGCCTTCCTCGCGCATGCGGGATATACACCCGCGGCGATCGACACCTCCGTGCAGCCGCTGACGGACGAGGCCATCGCCGCCGCGCAGCTCGTCGCGATCTCCGTGCCGATGCACACCGCGTTGCGCCTCGGCGTGACCGTCGCCAAACGGGTTCGCGCGGTGAACAGGTCGGCCCATATCTGCTTTTATGGGATGTACGCCACGCTCAACGCGGGATACCTGCTCGACGGCCCGGCGGACTCCGTCATCGGCGGCGAGTACGAGCAGTCGCTGCTCGCGCTCACGCGAGCGCTGGAGGCGGGCGAGGCGCCTGGTGTCGAGGGCGTCGGGACCCGGCACCGGCCCGCAGACGCTGTCCGGGCGCGCACTCCGTTCCAGGTGCCTGATCGGAGCACGCTGCCACCGCTCACGGCGTACGCTGGACTGGAACACGATGGCGTCGTGACGCCGGGCGGCTACGCCGAGGCAACGCACGGCTGCCTGCATACCTGCCTGCACTGCCCGCTCACACCGATCTACGGTGGCCGACTGTTCGCCGTACCGCCCGGGGTGGTGCTCGCCGATATCCGGGCGCAGGTAGCGCTGGGCGCGGGACACATCACGTTCGGTGATCCCGACTTTCTCAACGGCCCCGGCCACTCGCTGCGGATCCTGCGCGCGATGCACGACGAGTTCCCCCGCCTCACGTTCGACGCCACGATCAAGATCGAGCACATCCTGGAGCGGCGCACCCTCTTCCCGGAGTTGCGGGAGCTTGGCTGCCAGTTCGTCCTCTCCGCGGTGGAGAGCGTGAGCGATGAGGTGCTCCGGCGACTCGACAAGGGACACACACGGCGGGACGTCGCGGAGGCGGTCCGGATCACCCGTGACGCCGGCATCACGATCCGGCCCTCCCTGCTGCCGTTTACGCCTTGGGAGACCTTGAAGAGTTATGTAGGCTTGCTTGGATTCTTCGAGGAGCACCGGATGCTCGAACAGGTGGACCCGGTTCAGTACAGCATCCGACTGCTCGTCCCCCCCGGTTCGGCCCTCGCGGCTGATCTGGCGGTGGATGGGTTGCTGGGGCCGCTCGATGCCGCCGCATATACGTACGCGTGGGACCATCCCGACGAGCGGATGGACCAACTGCAGCGGGAGGTTGCAGCACTCGTGGAAGGGGGCGCACGCTTGGGCGAGCAGCCGGTGGATACCTTTTATCAGATCAAGGAACGCGCGTGCGCGCTCCTGGGGCGGGGCTTCGCCGCCCGGTCATACGTCGTGGGCGCCGCACCGCCGCGCCTGACGGAGTCGTGGTTCTGCTGAGCGGAGCCTACCGCGGGTCAGTTGGACCCGCTTCTTCGCTAGGCAGCGTGCCCGCAGCCGTTGCCCCGTCCCCCTACGTGGCACGCTCGGTCACACGCAGCATCGGCGCGAGAGATCACCCGAACGATCGTTTATCACCTGAGGAGGCTGAGGCTTGGCGACTGACACAGCAACCGTGGCCGTGGGAGCATATGAGTTGACGTTAACCGGGGGTGAGGGACCGTTTCGCGGCTCGCTTTCCACCGAGCAAACGCAGAACGGGATTGACCTCGTGCATATCCGCATCGAGGCAGACGAGCTCAGCTCGCCTCCCGTGTACACGCTGTCGTGGCAACAGCCGGTCGTGGACATCGCGGGGTACTGGCACCCGGGCGCGGGACACGACAAGGGTCTCTCCGTCTCCTGGGGCCGGGGTGCTCTCTCGAAGGCCACCTCGAACGCGCCCGTCGGTTGCGCGCACAGCTCGACGGGCCACAACCAGCTCACCTTTGCGCTCTCCGACGCGTTGAACGCCGTCACGCTGAAAGCCAGCGTCTCGGAGGAGACGGCGACGCTCGACTGCGCGATCGGGCTTTTCGACCCTTCCGCCCGGCAACGCTTCGGTCCACCCGTACCGCCGGATCAAACACCACCGGCGGTGTCCACGCCGATGACGCGATACGAGGCGACGCTGCGGCTGGATACTCGCGACATTCCGTACCACGAGGCGCTGCGGGAGGTGGGTGCGTGGTGGGCGACGCTGCTGGGATACGAACCCGCGCCCGTGCCGGAAATTGCGCGCCTCCCGATGTACTCCACGTGGTACAGCTTCCATCAGGCATTGACGCCGGAGGGCATCGAGGAGCAGTGCCGGCTGTCGAAGGCGCTGGGATGCGAGGCGGTCATCGTGGATGACGGGTGGCAGATGACCAGCAACGAGCGCGGCTACGCATACACGGGCGACTGGCAGCCCGCATCGGAGAAGATGCCGGACATGCGCGCGCACGTGGACCGCGTGCACGCGCTGGGGCTGCAGTACATCCTGTGGTACTCCGTGCCCTTCGTCGGCGTGCACTCGGCGGCGTACGCCCGTTTCCAGGGCAAGTTCCTTGGGGAGATTCCCTTTTTGGGCACGGCGATCCTTGACCCCCGCTTCCCGGAGGTGCGCGAGTACCTGATCGGGACGTATGAGACGGCGATGCGTGAGTGGGATCTGGACGGCTTCAAGCTCGACTTCGTGGACGCGTTCGAGCCCACGCCGGATCGCCAGGGCGAGCGTGGCGGCGGGCGGGACATCGACTCCATACCCGAAGCTGCGGACCGACTGCTCACGGATGTGATCGCCCGATTGCGCGCGATCAAGCCGGACGTGATGGTGGAGTTTCGCCAGAGCTACATCGGCCCGCTGATGCGCAAGTACGGCAACATGTTCCGCGCGGGCGACTGCCCGAACGACGCCATCGAGAACCGCGTGCGGACCCTTGATATTCGTCTGCTGTGCGGGGACACTGCCGCGCACGCCGACATGCTGATGTGGCATCCTGAGGAGTCCGCGGCGAGCGCGGCGTTGCAGTTGCTGAATGTGCTGTTCAGCGTGCCACAGATCTCGGTGTTGCTCGACCGCGTGCCGCCGGAGCACGTCGAGATGGTGCGCTTCTGGCTCGGCTTCTGGCGGGAGCATCGCGACGTGCTGCTGGATGGGCAACTCGCGCCGCTCGCCCCGGAGGCGATGTATCCGGTTGTGCTCGCAAGCACGCCGGAGAAGCAGGTCGCCGCGGTGTACGCGGACGCCGTTGTCTCGCTGCACGAGTCGCCGCCCGCCCAACTCATGATCGTCAACGGCACGCTCGCGCAGCGGGTGGTGCTCGAGCTGGCCACGGATGGTGGCGCGAGAGCGCTCGAGGTCCGCGACTGCCGGGGTTCGGTGGTGCGGACAGAGAGCGTGCACCTCGCGCCGGGCCTGCACCGGATCGAGATCCCACCCGCGGGGCTGGCGACGCTGAGGGCGCAGGGATGAGCGATGCGCCGAGTCAGTCTCCGCTGCTCATCGAGCTACCGGAGAATGTGGACGGTTCGAGGGTCCGGCTGCGGCCGTTTGGCGCGGATGACGCGCCCGCCCTGTGGGAGGCGGTGGACGAGTCGCGCGAGCACCTCGCGCCGTGGCTGCCGTGGGCGGGCCGCTACGCCTCTGTGGACGACGCGCGGGAGTACGTGGCGCGCGCCGCGGCGTGGTGGCTCCTGCGCCAGAACCTGCCCGTCGGGATCTTCGAACGGGAGAGCGGGAGGCTGCTCGGCGGCAGCGGCCTGCATCATATCGACTGGGACCTGCGCTCGTTCGAGATCGGGTACTGGCTGCGGAGTAGTGCCGAGGGGCGGGGCTACATGACCGAGGCGGTTCAACTGCTCACGCGCTGGGCGTTCGATGATCTGGCCGCGAACCGCGTGTTCATCCGCATGGACGTGCGCAACACGCGCAGCCGGGCGGTGACGGCGGGGCTGGGCTTCGTGCACGAGGGCACCATGCGTAACAGCCTGCCCGACGCCGAGGGCCGCCCGCGCCACTCCCACATGTACGCCCTCATCCCCGAGGACTACCGGGGCCTGGCCTGGGCTACGAAGGGCGAGTAGCGGCATGGCAGCGCAACGACTTCCGACTTGTCGATGGTTATCAATCGGTGTGCCAGGTATGATCGAGCCAGTCCTCGACATACCGAGCCTGAAGGCTGCCATCTTCGATGATGCCCACGAAGCTGGGTAACTGACGCTGTTGTCCGCGAACATAAAGCTCCAACGCTTCCCGCATTAGATCGGCCTGTGACCTGCCGGTCCGCTTCGCCAGAGCCTTCAGCGACGCTTGCATCTCGTGCGACATGTACACCGTCATCTTTTCCATGCCTGCTATTTGCCACCTACCATAAATGGCCATTCATCGCGGTGTTGAGACGTGCTGGCACGATGGTCCTGCCTATAATCGCATAATGAGGCGATCAGCAGACGTGACAGTACGGTCGAACCGTGATGGCCATTGTATGATCAT
>JADDPA010000036.1:11408-26767 GCA_016782125.1 Thermobaculum sp. | reverse complement strand
CGGAGAAGCACCGATAAGATAAATCCATCCTAAGTGTGACCACCGCCGCCGCGCCATAAGGGCTACCCCAACGCAGGTATAATACTTGCTGGGGGTTTGCCATCCCCACTCGCTTATCACTGGAGGACCATGAAGGGTTCGGGAATCAGGTACCTGTGGCCGTACATCGCTCACCGGCGGCGATGGATACTGGGTTGCTTCCTTTACGCGGTTATTGGCGCATCGGCGAGCGCGTACAGCCCATTCCTTCTCGGGCGCGCGGTGGATGAGTTGGGTGGGGGGGTGCGCCTCCCGGTGCTCGCGGCATATTCGGTGGGACTGTTGATACTGGCGGCGCTGCTTGCGTCGTTTCGCTACCTGCTCCGCATGCTCACCGGGACGATTGCCGCGACCGTATCCTACGAGATGAGTCAGGATCTCTTCACACGTCTCCTGGTGCTCGACCAGCGTAACTTCGGTTTTTTCGGCAGGGGCGACTTGCTCTCGCGGGCAACGACGGACTTTATCCCAATCTGGCGTTTTTTCAGCGCAGGCTTCCAAATGATGATGCACTCGCTCGTGCTGCTCGTGATCGGGTGCATCCTGATGACCATCGCCAGCCCGTTGCTTGGTGCGATCGTGTTTGGTTGCCTCCTGCTCACAATGACAGCCCAGATATTTCTTGGCCCGCTACTGGAGCGAGCCTTCGACCGGGTGCAGCGCGAAATTGCCGAACTGTCGGGGTTCGCCCAGGAGCACCTGACGACTGTGCGGATGGTGAAGGCATACGGTCAGGAGCAGCAGGTTGTGACCGCGTTCGAGGCGGTCAACGACCGGTATGCGGAGAGCAATCTCCGGTTCATGCTCCGGAGCGGGCTTATCTCTCCGATTCCGGGCGCAGTCGTTCGGCTCAGCGCGGCGCTCGTTCTGGCCCTCGGGGGTGCGCTGGTTATCGACGGTGACCTCACGCTCGGTCAGCTGGTGCAGTTTATCGTCTACCTCACCCTCCTGAGCGCGGCGGCGGTGCAGATCGGCTCCGCCTTCGAGCGCCTGCAGCAGGGGGCAGCGGCGGCTGGACGAATCGCGGAAGTGCTGGGGCACCTACCCCGTATCGCCGACGCACCTGGTGCCCGCGACATCGATATCCAGGGTGCGGTGACCATGCGGGGAGTCGGGGTGCGGGCGAGCGGCAACTGGGTGCTACGTGACATCTCCTTCGAGGTGCCTGCTGGTAGCACGGTGGGTATCGTGGGGTCAACCGGTGCCGGTAAGTCCACGCTACTCTCGCTCGTCGCGCGCGTTCAGGACCCGGAGGCAGGCCAGGTACTGATCGATGGCGTGGACGTGCGCGAGTTGAAGCTCGACACCCTCCGCCAATCGCTCGCGATCGTGCCGCAGGAGACGTTCCTTTTCGGTATGTCGCTGCGGGAAAATATCACCCTCGGCCTCAAGGATGTCCCGGATGAGGTGGTGGAGCAAGCGATCTCCGTTGCACGCCTGAGCAATGACCTACCCCAGTTGCCACGTGGGCTCGACACGGAGGTCGGCGAGCGCGGAGCAACCCTGTCCGGAGGACAGAAGCAACGAACGGCGATTGCCCGCGCGATCGTACGGGATCCACGTATCCTCCTGCTCGATGACGCTCTGGCGAGCGTGGACGCCCAGACCGCGTCGGAGATCGTCGCGGGTCTCGCGGCGGGACGGGGCGGGTCGAGGCGCACCACGTTCATTGTCGCCCAGCACCTGCTCGCGGTTCGGCCTGCGGACATCATCTTTGTGCTGAACCGGGGAGAAATCGCCGAGCTAGGCTCCCACGACGAGCTGGTTGCGCTAGGCGGCCTGTACGCCGAGATGTATGAGCGCGAGCACAGCAGCCGGGCGACGGCGCAGTTGGTAGGATGAAGTTCTTTCGCCGGCGTGACGCCGCTAACGGTGCCAAGTCACAGGACGCCGCCCTCCTCTGGCTCGTGGCGACGACGATGGCGCCGTACTGGCGGCTGCTCGCCTTTGGTCTCGTGCTTCTCGTCGGGGTCGCGGTCCTGAGCGTCGTGCCGCCTTATCTGCTGAAGCAAGCTATTGACGGTCCCATCCCCGCGCGTGATGCCGGGGCGCTGTGGACGCTCGCCGCGTTGTATGCCGGTGCGGTCCTGCTGAGCTTGCTGTTTCAGTTCGGGCAGGTCTATCTGTTGCAGGTCAGCGGACAACGCGCCCTCGCTGATCTCCGTCGCCGTCTGTTCGGCCATATGCTTACGCAGAACGTGGACTTCTTCGGCCGGCATAGCGTGGGCGAGCTGGTGCAGCGGCTCACGGGTGATATCGATCAATTAAACGCCTTGCTCTCGTCAAGCGTCGTCACGATCCTGACCGAGGCCGTCACGCTCGTCGCTGTCGTCGTGGTGATGTTCGCCCTCAACTGGCGGCTCGCGCTGCTCGTCCTGGCCATATTGCCGGTGCTTGCGCTCGTGACGCGTTTTTTCCGGCGACGCATCCGGCAGTCGTCTTCCGCCGAGCGATCGATGATCGGACGCGTGAGCCAGTACGTCAACGAACAGTTGAACGGCATGCTGCTCGTGCAGCTGTTCCGCCGCCAACCGAACAGTGCGGCGGAGTTCGAGGTCCTAAACCACGGATACCGTCAGACGCTGGTGCGCCAGCGCAAATTCAGCGCGCTCTTCCTTGCCGTACTGGAGCTTCTGACGGCGTTCGCGCTCGCGGCCTTGCTCTATTGGGGCGGCAGAGGAGTGCTCGCCGGCTGGGCGACGCTGGGAGAGTTGGTGGCCTTCGTCCAGTATTCGGAGCGCGCATTCCAGCCAATCCTGCGTCTCTCGGAGCAGTACAACCAGGTGCAGGTCTCGCTGGCCTCCGCCGAACGAGTCGCGAATATGCTCGGCTCGGAACCGTCCATACGCGGCCCACTCCGGCCAGCGACGCTCGGTACGGTACGCGGGGCAGTTGAGTTCAAGAACGTCGAGTTCGCGTACAAGCCAGAAGAGCCGGTGTTACGCGGCATCTCGCTCAAGATTCCGCCCGGTCAGAGCGTCGCGGTGGTTGGACCCACCGGCGCGGGTAAGAGTTCGCTCGCCGCCCTGATGGCGCGCTTCTATGACTCTCAGCGAGGCGCAATCCTGCTCGACGGGGAGGACATTCGCAACCTGCGCCTCTCGGACCTGCGCCGGGCGATCGCGGTGGTGCCGCAGGACCCCATCTGCATAGCGGGCACGATCGCGGGAAACATACGGTTGTATGACAGCCGGCTAACCGATGCACAGGTCCGGCATGCCGCGGAGCTCGCTAACGCGGCCGCGTTCATCGAGAGGATGCCCGAGCGCTATGACAGCGAGGTCTTACCGGGCGGCTCAAACCTCTCCGTGGGCCAACGGCAGCTTCTCTCTCTCGCTCGCGCCCTTGCTCTGAGTCCGAGTGGCGTGCTCGTACTCGACGAGGCGACCTCGAGCATAGACACCGCTACCGAAGCGCTCATCCAGGAGGCGCTGGAACGACTACTGCGCGGTCGGACCAGCATAGTGATCGCACACCGTCTGACGACGATCCGAAACGCGGACCGGATCATCGTGATGCAGCGTGGGCAGATCGCGGAGGATGGCACACACGCGGAACTGATGGCGCGCGGCGGGCACTACGCGCGGCTATACAGCCACCAGTCGAGCATGGCCGAGACGGCGGGAGCGCCCGGGCACAACTGAGTGCGGCGGGATGAGTGCCACGCCCGACGCTGGGCAAGTGCATGCAACAAGAAGTCATCCATCCGACACTACCTGTCGTCTCCATCGTACATATCCCAAAAGCACTCACAACCAGAATCGGTGTTCCCAAACCGATTGTTGTTCGGCTCCAGCGAGGGGCAGGTGAGGGCCCCGTCTCAAAAAGACGGCCGCAGGGGCGTTCAGTGAAACGCTCTTACCGACGCTTCTTGCGCCCGCCGCTACTGGTCTGGCACGGGTCCGAGATTAGATCGAAGTAGTAAAAGCGCTCGTCTCTCAGTACCATCTCACCCCCGACCCAGCACACCGGC
Organism: Thermobaculum sp.; assembly: GCA_016782125.1. GTDB lineage: Bacteria > Chloroflexota > Chloroflexia > Thermobaculales > Thermobaculaceae > JACDAU01. Next base: position 22,755 of record JADDPA010000036.1, on the reverse strand, counting down.
TGCTGGAACAAGGGGCCGTCAAACACAAACGTGTGAAACTCGCCCCTCTCCCCGCACGGGTCTGCACCGGGTGGCAGGCTAGTGACCAAGTCCCAATCAAAGGTTATACCCGCGAACGAGCAGTCCAGGACGTGGGAGTCGACGCAGGAGATAACCGCCTTGTAGCCAGAGTCGCTGAATCGGCGTGCCAACCGTGCAGGATCGCTTGCCCACAGGGGGAACAGCCCGACCATGCCCACACTGCCGAGCAATCGTTCCCGATATGTCCGAACATCGGTCAGGTAGATGTCACCCGCAACGGCGGCCAGCACGCCTTTTTGAGCGAAGGATAGAAGGGCCCGGCGCATCACCGCCTCGTATTCGTCGTTGGTGCATCCAGCGCGCAAGGACACAATTTTCAGGGGGATACCAAGGGAGCGGGCCTGCTGCTCCAGCAAGGCTGATCGCACTCCGTGCATGCTGATGCGGTCGTACTCACGTGTGACGGTCGTAACAAGCGATACGACTTCGAGCTGGTCGTCCTGGAGCGTCTGTGCCAGCGCGAGCATACTATCCTTGCCCCCGCTCCACAGGACCACTACCGGCCGTGGTACCGGCAACTCACGCTCAACTCAGGTTGTCGGTCCGCGCGACAGTCGTATCTCATCGCTAATAGAAACCGAACGATGCGTAGTAGCGCGTGGATTGCAGTGACAGTCCTACGACGACGAAATCGTCGTACAGGGCCGGTGGCGCCGAAGTGTCCAGCCGGACACGAATGCTCAAATAGCGAGCGGACTCTGGTTTGGGCTGCACCCCACTCAGGTCCGCCTCGATCAAGGTGTCACCCGGCACAAGCGGCGTCTCTCGCACAACGCGCTCGCTGTAGTGGTTGCTCATGTCGGTCTCCTCGAAGCACACGACCTGCATCGCGTGGCTAGGGTAGCCCCGCTGCGTGCCCATATTCTCCGTGGCAAGCACGAAGGTCGCCGCACCGGTTGGGTGTTCATCGAACTCCCGAACCGTGATCGGCAGGTCACAGCCGAGCCCGACATAGCAGGCGTCGCCATAGATGCCCGGTTCATCTCCAAGATGCAGCCGTCCCTGCCAGACCAGTTGCCGTGTATCCGTGTCCATGCTCGACCTCCTACTTGCCCCGATGGATCGATCCGCAGGACTGGTTCCCCCGATCACGGACGAGAGGCGACGATCTAGAAAAGGCCCAGCGTCCTGAGCAGCGTCACGATTCCGCCAATTGACTGCGCGACGGTTGCTGCAGTAACCGTTGACGAGACAAGCCATCCACTCGCGTCCTTTGCCTGCTGCAACCACTCTGCTGACTGCGGCAACCCGGTACGAAGATCGTCGCGCAGGCAGTTTAGGCGGGAGCTAGCGGGACGGCCCACGCATCGGTCGACGACCGCCGCGGTGTCGCGGAAGAACGCGGTGAGGTGGTCGTCCGTGAGCTCCGTCGGCGGAGGCAGCAGTTCCTTGAGCTTGAGGACGAGTGTCTCCCGGCGCTCGCGGGGATCCGTGAAGAACACGAGGCTCGGGACATCCGCGACGGAGATCCCGAGCAAGCGAGCGATCTCATACACGTCCCCAGGCCTGAACTCCTCGATGGGATGCCCGGCGGGGTTCAGGTCCTCGATCAGGGGCAGGCCCCAGTTTGCGCCGGTGAGTCCGTCCATCATCTCCCAGTGACTTCGAATATATGTGTGCAACCGTTCATCAAGACCGTCTTGCGGTGTGTAGAGCAGCATCGCGTAAACTGGGAAACGCGGCAGGTCCTCGCTCTCAAGCTCGCTCTCGAAGGCACGCAGACTATACGTCGGCCGCATCATCGCCATTCTTGCCCGTCCCTTTCTCGTGCAGCGTCGGGATCGCAGTATACACCGCGCAGGGGAGGTATCGAGCGAGCACGCTAGAACCAGCCACGCGGGAAGGACGCCGGTACCGGGGAACTTGCGACCGCACCAGACGGTCGGTAGCGTCCCATTAGGAGGGATGGGGAGATGGTTGAGGCGCCTGAGTCCGTAGAAGAGTTTCTGAGTTACTGCCTGGTCGAGGAGGGGCTCGCGGCCAGCACCGTGCGCACGTACCGACAGGTGCTGTCCTCGCTGGTGGCGTGGATCGAAGGGCAGACCGGGGCGGGATTCGCACTGGACTCGCTGAAGCGCGCAACGATCAAGGCGTGGCAGCGACACCTGGTTTCGGAGCGAGACCTCGACGATGCGACGTACACGAAGTATGTCTCGGCGCTGCGCAGCTTTCTGTCCTACCTCCACGAGGAGGGGCGTACCGAGCTCACGCGCGACGATGCGAAACTCCCGAAGAGCCACATGGACCTGTCCGGGATCAAGGCGCTCTCGCCCGAAGATGTCGGCGCGCTGCTCTCCGCGCCAGACGCTTCGACGCCGTGGGGCAGGCGGGATCGCGCGTTGCTCGCACTGCTCTACTGCTCGGGTATGCGCGTTGCCGAGATCTGTTCGCTCGATCGCGACCAGGTGCCACTGGCGCGCCTCGGAGATGGGCAGGTGCTGGAACTGCCCATCGTCGGCAAGGGCAGAAAACCGCGCCTGGTGTTCGTGGATGAACTCGCGCAAGCTCTGCTTCGAACGTACCTGGAAAGTCGGGAGGATGATTTCCCCGCGCTCTTCCTGCCGTACAAAGGACCCAAGGGGCAGCACAGGCTCACGCCGCGATCCGTGCAGGGTGCGATTCGTCGATACTCGCGGGGGGTAGGTTTGATGTCCGCGCCGACGCCGCACACGTTGCGACATACGTTCGCGGTCCACAAGCTGCAGGCGGGTGCGGACACGCGCATCGTACAGGCGTTCCTTGGTCACTCCAGCCTCGCGACCACCCAACGCTACACGCGCGTCACAGACCGCTACCTGCGCGATAGCTACGAGCGGACGCATACGCCCGCACGGCTCTAACACTCGCTAACGCATTACCCAAGCAATCGACATTGCAGCGTTGCAGCCGAAGGTAACAAAACTGTCATCTTAAGGTAAATATCTATTGACTTTCGTCAGCGCGGTGATAGTTTAGTCACACGGAAGCGATGACCCTCGGATCCCGATAAATGGGCACCTGGATCGAGGCGAGCGAGTGGTGCAACCGGCCGTCTCCTCCTCAAGAGGGGTGGCCGTTTTTTTTGTGCCCGGGATCTCGGAGACGAGCGGCACAGCAGCATAAGAAGGAGGTGAAGCAACGCAGAGACCAAAGAAAACAGGTGCCCGCATCCTGCCAGATGCAGGCACCCACGCGAGTCGGACACGCCCATCACAGCAATGCCACTCCGTGGAATGTGCCGCAAGGTACGTGCCACCCACGCCGCTCATAGCAGCGGGAAGGAATATCAACATATGAAACTCCCCAAGTTTCGATCTGCCTGGCTAGCGGGAATGCTCCTGCTGGTCGCGCTCGCGCTTGTGGTATCCCAGGCGGGGGCCGCTGGCACCAGCGTCACCGCAGTGTTCGAGCTTGATGGCAACGCAACGGACAGTCCCGTCGGTCCACCCGATGACTGGCAGAACGTGGTCAACGGCGACGCCAATGCGCTCGCAACGAGCTTCGTCGGGGCCAACGTAGAGCCGAATGATGTCGACAAGACATACTTCACCGGTGGTGGCTCCAAGGACGTCAACAATATCTCCAGGTGGCTGCACAGCCCCGGAGACGTATCCCCCGACAAGGACCAGATCACCGACGCCTACGCCGCCGCCTATCAGGCCGCCAACGGTGACATGATCATCAACTTCGGCGCTGACCGCTTCGCCGCGGAAGGCGATGCATCCGTGGGCTTCTGGTTCTTCAAAAATCCAGTGGCGCCGCTAATGGATGGCAGCGGGAAGTTCACCGGCGAGCACGTGAACGGTGACACGCTCATCCTGAGCGACTTCACGAACGGTGGCAAGATAAGCAACATCCGGACATATGAGTGGCAAGATGGCAAGCTGGTCCTCAAGGGTCAGTCATCGCTGGATTGTCGAGATGCCAACTCCTCGATGTCCGTGGAGCAGTGCGCCACGGTCAACAACCAGGAGATAGAGTCTCCCTGGCCGTACCAGTCGAAGTCCGGGACGGCAGGCATGCTGCCGACCGGGACCTTCTTCGAAGGTGGCGTCAACCTGACCGACCTGCACGGCGGGGATCCCGGGTGCTTCTCCACCTTCATGGCGGAGACGCGCTCGTCCACGTCCGTGAGCGCACAGCTGAAGGACTTCGCGCTGGGCAACTTCAACACCTGCGACGCGCGGATCTCGATCGAGGCGGACGACACGAACGCCGTGGGCACCCCACACACATTCGAGGTTCTCGTTGAGAAGAACTCCGGGCAGGGCTTCGTACCGGCCAGCGGCGTGACTGTGAACGCGAGCCTCACAAGCGGCAGCGTCGGCAGCATCACGGGCGGCACATGCCAGTCCGGCACGACCGATGCGAGCGGGAAGTGCACCGTGACGGTGAACTCCTCGGTCACAGGCGAAGTGACCGTGCATGCCGAGGCCTCGGTGAACGTCGGTCCCAGCCCAATCCTTGTGAAGACGGGCGCAGGCGAGTACGACGAGGACGGCGTGAAGACGTACGTCGATGCCGACATCTCGATCACGCCCGCCACGGACACCAACGCCGTGGGCAAAGAGCACCCGATGACGATCACGCTACGGCGTGACCTCGGCGACGGCCAGGGCATGCGGGCCTTCGCGGGCGAGACCGTGAGCGCAGCCGTAACCAGCGGCACGTGTGCCTTTGTCGGTGCGAACTCCGGCACCACTGATGCAAACGGGCAGCTCGTAGTAACGATCAACTCATCCTCAGCGCAGACGTGCGTTGTGGAAGCCAGCTACACCGGCAAGATCCTGGCGGCATTCGCCGACACCCAGGTGACGCGGACCACGAGTCCCGATGCCGAGAAGGTGTACGTAGACGCGCGCATCAAGATCAATCCGACGACGGATACCAACGCGGTCGACAACGAGCATGCGATGACGATCACGCTCGAGCGTGACCTGGGCGACGGCCAGGGGTGGCGAGCATTCGGTGGCGAGACGGTGACCGCTGAGATCAAGAGTGGCACCTGCGTGTTCGTCGGTGCGAACTCCGGCACCACCGACGCCAATGGCCAGCTCGTAGTCAAGATCAACTCTTCGACTGCACAGAAGTGCGTTGTCGAGGCGGACTATAGCGACGAGATCGTCTCGGGCAAGGCCGACACCCAGGTCAGCCTCTCGACCGACCCCGACGCTGAGAAGGTGTACGTCGATGCCCGCATTTCGATCACGCCGGCGAGCGCGACGAATGAGGTCAACGACCCGCACACCATGACCATACTGCTGGAGCGCAACCTTGGAGACGGCCAGGGTTGGAAGGCGTTCGCGGATGAGACCGTGGAGGCGGACGTAACCAGCGGCACATGCGCCTTCGACGAGAACCCAACAGACGCGACGCCGAAGGCAACTTCGGGCACGACCGACGCGAACGGCAAGCTCGAGGTGACGATTAACTCCGCCGACACCGGCCTGTGTGTCGTAGAGGCCACGTACAGCGGCCAGATCGTCTCCGGGAAGTCCTCGACGCAGGCCACTCGAACGACCGATCCCGACGCCGAGAAGGTGTACGTCGACGCTCAGATCGACCTGAGCCCGCTGACGGACACCAACGGAATCACGGAGAAGCACACGGTCACGGCCAACGTCCAGCAGGACGACGGCCTTGCGACGGGCGGTGATGGCGCGAACGGCTTCGGGCCCGCACCGAACGGCACGATTGTTGAGTTCTCGCTGAAGAACAATAGCGCCAGTGCAGTGTTCGTTGGCGGTGTCAACAGTTGTGAGACTGCAGGCGGCACCGGCGAGTGCAGCATCCAGATCGTGACCGGAACAGCGGGAAGCGTGGACATTCACGCGACGACCACCTCGGCGTTCAAGGTGGGCGGTGTCAGCCTGATCCGTGCGACGGGCACGGGAGGGAACAACTCCGCTGATGCCAACAAGATCTACGTTGACGGCTCCCTGACGTGGCTCAAGCACGACAACAAGGGGAACCTGCTGGGCGGCGCCACGTTCCGGGTGTGCCGCACGCATAACTACAACAGCAACAGCGAGCCGGCCGGTTATGACGACATTGATCCCGATCAGTGCGTCAGCGTACTGGACAACACGGGCCAGGTGGACTACGCCGGGCCGGACCAGGACGCGGTCGGCGGGAAGTTCAAGATGATCGACCTGATCCTTGGCCGGTACACGGTCAAGGAGACGGACGCGCCGAAGGGCTATGCCCTCGACCCGGACACCGAGACCGTGGACCTGTCGACAAGCAGCCCGAACGGCAGCATCGCAACCCCGTTCGTCAACCCGCAGCTGTTCAAGATGATCGTGCTCACTTGCAACACCACGACGGAGGAGCTGGTGGTGAGTGAGGTCAAGATGGACCTGAACGATGACGGCGATACCCTTGACACGGGCGAGACACTTGACACGGTAGCTATCGCACCTGACGGCATGACAGACGCAGGTCTGTGCGGCCTCGACGGCGCGAACTACGACAACCTCGAGGAAGGCGAGTACAACCCGGCGGTAACGTTGCCGAAGGCCGGTTCGCCGAGCTAAGCAACGCAACGCTGAGACGCAGTAGGGCTGGGCGCCCTCCAGGTCGGCCAACCCGACAAATCGACGCACCAGAGCGGGTGGCAGGTACCTATTCGAAGGTACCTGCCACCCGCTCCGCTCATCGTGGCGACTACAATCCAGACATGGGAACGCATCGACAGTCGCAACCCACCGGAGCAGGCTCCCCCCGCTCCACACAGTCTATTTGCGGCTTTGGCCATGTTGACATGAGTCGTATGCTCGGACCGCAACGCACACGATGGCAGTTTGCCCAATAGCGGCTCGGCCCATTCCCACGTTGGCAGACCCCAAGCAGCCTAATGGCTTGCGACGTTTTACGCTGCCATTCCATCCCCGTGCGGTATGGCTGCCGATGGCGAAGCGGCGTCTTCGGGTTGACGCCCCCGCTCGAGACCCGTCATCCGACCTGGAGAGTCAGACGAACGTCTCACTGAGCGTCGCGGTTCGAGCGCCGATTGAGTCAAGCCCTACGAATGAAAAATGTTGAGTGATCTATTGACTTTTTACAGTGTTCGTAGTAAATTAGCAATCAGGAGGTCCTAAATGACCAGAAAGATTTTAGAGGAATGTCCGACTTGCGGTGGAGGGCTAGAAGTCACGGAGGTTCAGTGCACCCGCTGCGACACACAGATACGAGCGCGCTACAGTCCCGGCGCCTTCAGCCGTTTGAGCGAGGAGCAGAGCACGTTCCTGCGCATTTTCGTCACGAGTCGCGGGAACCTGAGCGAGGTCGAGAAGCGCCTGGGTGTGTCGTATCCGACGGTCCGGGCGAAACTGGACGAACTGATCGCGCGACTAGACACCGCGGATGCACCACCGCCCCCGCAACGTCCGGAACAAGGCTTGGGTGGTGAGTTGCACCGGATCGTGCGCGAGGCGATGCAGAGCTTCGGGCAACCTCCGGTTGAGGCTACCCCAGCGGGAACCCAAGGGGAACCGAACGTCGCGGCGGATCGGCGCTCGATTCTCGACGCGGTCGCCCGAGGCGAGATCAGCGCTGCGGACGGGATGGAGCAAATCAGGAAACTAGGAGGCCGGTAATGCCTGAGCGTTTCGAGGAACTCGCAACAGGCGCGACGGAGTTGCGCGTCGAGCTGAAAAGGGGCGATGCCGTCGCGCGTGCTGGGGATAGCTGGAAACTGGAGTGGACTTCTGAAGGGAGCGATGCTCCCGAGATAGAGCGCGACGGGTCGGTACTTCGGATTCGCCAGAGGAACAATGGGTTCCTGCCGGGTGGCATCGACTCCAAGCGGCTGGACATGAAGCTCACCGTGCCGCCGAGCGTCGAGGTCATCGAGCTGCGCACTGGGCTCGGTAAGGTGGACGCCGAGGGGCTGCGCGCGCGGCTGACGATGACCACCGGCAACGGTTCGGTGTCGCTCCGCGATGCGGGCGGCGAGGGGAGCCTAAACACGGGAAACGGCGCGGTCTCGATCAACGGGTACGACGGTACGCTGGTCGCGTCGACGGGCAATGGTCGGGTCAAGGTTGACCGGCTCAAGGGCACGCTCACCTTGAACACCGGTAACGGCACCGTGGAGGTGCTTGATGTCGAGGGCCGCGTGCGCGCTTCAACCGGCAACGGCGAGGTGAAGCTGACGGGTGTGGCGGGTGAGGTCGAGCTGAACAGTGGTCACGGCGCAATGGACATACTCGCGCCTCGCTCGCTTGACGTGCAGGCGAACACGGCGATGGGAGCGATCCATGTCGACGGTGGCTCACTGCGCGGCATGCGAGCGAACTCGATGATGGGAGAGATCCGCTGTGCCACGCGACTTGAGCCCGGCACCTACGATATCACGAGCTCGATGGGCGCCGTCGACGTGCAGCTGCCCGCGGATGCGCTCGCGCGGGTGGATGCCCAGACCAGCTTCGGGCAAGTCCATTCTGATTTTCCGCTCGTGCGTGTTGGACGCTCCGGACCAATGGGCTTCGGTGGTGTGCGCATGGTGGGCAGCATCGGGGAGGGAGAGCCTCGTGTTGAGTTGAATCTCCGCAGTGGAAAGGGCACAATCCGGCTGCATCGTTTGGTGCAAGACGCTCCTCGGGGGCGCGTGGAGTCGCGTCCGGCACCGCCCTTGTGGCCCGCTGTTGAGCCACCGCCGCCGCCGCATGTTGATGCCCCCCCCCACCCGGATTTTCCTAGCGGGTCACAGGACCCCACACTCGCAGTGCTGGAGGCCGTCGCGCGAGGGGAGCTCACCCCCGAGCAGGCGGAGCGGTTGCTCGCGGCCACACCGAATCAGGCGTAGAGAGGCAACGTGTTCAGCAACGTACGTAGAAACAGGAGGCGCGAGATGGGAACCGCGACGTATGCACTTGGCGAGTCGCCAACGATACACATCAACACTGTTCACGGGGATCTGGAGATCAAGGGCCGCGAGGGCGGTGAGGTACTGGTGACTTCCGACTCCATGCCTGAGAGTCGCCAGCAGGCCGATGGACTGACGATCGAGCAGTGCGAGGATGACCTGCGTTTAACAGTTCCGCTTGGCGCGAAGGTCGTGGTTGAGCGTGCAGAGGGTGATGTACGCGCACTTCGTGTGGCCGGCCTGGAGATCGCAGCCGTTCAAGGGGAGTTAGAGGCAGAGAGCGTCCGCGGCCACGTGGACCTGCGGCGCATTGAGGGCGATGCCCGAATACGGGATTCAGGCCAGATTACCCTCGGTCGCATCGCGGGAGATCTGAACGTGGAGTCGATCTCCGGCGCGTGCACTGTGCACGACGTGGATGGCGATGCTAGGGTGCATGGTGTCGCGAGCGCATCCCTGCGTCAGGTCGGAGGTGACCTCGCCATTTCGAACGGTGGCGCGTGCCGCGTCGGCACGGTCGATGGCGACGTACGCGCTGGAGATCTCTCCGACCTCTCGATCGATCGCGTCGGCGGCGATTTGATCGCTGATCTGGCCGCCGGGAATCTCACGTTCAAGGACGTTGATGGTGACGTGCGACTCCGTGGTTCCGTGCGTGGGCTTGATCGAGCGAGGGTCGGTGGCGACCTCACGTTCGACGCGGCGCTCGCGACCGGCGACCATTGTACGTTCGACGTCGACGGGGATGTGTCACTCGCCGTGCCCGCTGAGACGGACCTCGCGCTTCATGCCGATGTGGGGGGAGATGTTTCCGGTGTGGAACGGCGCGGCGATGAAGGTCCGGTGGACGTGATATGGGGCGAAGGCGGGGCGCGGCTGAGCTTGCGCATCGGTGGAGACCTCAATGTGTACCGTTCCCCTGCAACCGCGTCCAGGGACACCATGCCGAGGCCAGCGGCTCCAAGCGCGTCGGAGGGGCGCGGAGTGCCCAAGACGTCGCGGGATGCCCCCGTCGAGGGAACGGGCGGGGATCCGGATCTCGCACTGCTAGAAGCCGTCGCGCGCGGCGAGCTGAGCCCCGAAGAGGCGGATCGCCTCCTGGCGCGTTAGCACGATAAGGACACGCAGATGCAATCTACCGAAACGCTTGCCACGGAAGAGCGTGCGGCGCACGGTGTCGATCGGGTGCACCTCAACGGCATAGGAGAACTCACGGTTACCCAGGGCGAAGACGAGGGCTTCACCGTCCAGGCGGAGGAGAGCATCCTGCCTCTTATCGAGACTGAGGTTCGTGATGGCATGCTGACGATCGGCTTCCGGCGACAGATGCGGGGAATAAAGCCAACCATGCCCATCCGATTCGACCTGCGGGTGCGTCAGCTCCGGGGGCTCGCGGTTACGGGGTCGGGCAGTGCCCGGTCCGCACAGATTCGCACCGAACGGTTGGACGTCGAGATCAGCGGTTCTGGGTCGGTGCAGCTAGACGAGCTTGTGACCGACCGGCTCGTGACCACCATAAGTGGGTCGGGCAACTTCCAGGTAGCGGGAGAGGCACCGGAGCATCGCGTCCAGATCAGTGGTTCCGGAGGGCTGCAAGCGGAGAGTTTGCAGGCGCGCAAGGCGGACGTCACCGTAAGCGGATCTGGCGGTGCTACGGTGCATGTGAGTGACAACCTCTCCGCGGTGATCAGTGGGAGCGGAAGCGTCGTGTACTCCGGGAATCCCCACGTGTCCCAGGTCACATCAGGCTCCGGCCGGGCTCACGCCCGGTAAGACCACCAGGCGCGCCCGAACTTTGCGGCATGGGGCTGGGCGAGCGGGCGGAGAGCAGAACGCCCACTCGCCCCAAACACCCGATTGTGGCCGCCCTAACCTCGGTTAGTGCCGCGAAAATGGACACTACTGAATCAAACGACCACTCCGTCTCAGAGTATGCAGGCTGCGTCGACTTCGGCCGTTCTAACCGTCGCACAGGTAGCAGTAAAGAGGGGTACGACGATGCCGACATTGCTACGGGAGCGCAACTTAGCATTACTGTGGTTCGCCGGACTGATCTCCATCGCCGGTGATTGGATGCTGCTCATCGCGCTGCCGCTGCATGTCTACCAGCAGACAGGCTCGACACTCGCGACGGGCGCGACGCTCATGGCGTCGATACTCCCCAGTGTCCTGCTCGGCTCGGTCGCGGGTGTGTTCGTGGATCGATGGGATCGAAAGCGGGTGATGGTATGGGCCAAGCTGTTCCGCGCCGTGATTCTATTACCTCTCCTGCTCGTCAGCGTCACCGACTGGATATGGATCGTGTACGTCGTTGCTGCGTTAGAGTCAACAATAGGACTATTCTTTGGTCCGGCTGAGAACGCCTTACTGCCCACGCTGGCTGGCACCGACCGGCTGGTAACGGCCAATTCCCTGAAC
>JADDPA010000036.1:0-11282 GCA_016782125.1 Thermobaculum sp. | reverse complement strand
ACCGGCTGGTAACGGCCAATTCCCTGAACGCACTGAACAACAACCTTGCCCGGCTGATCGGCCCGCCCATCGGAGGGGCGCTGATGGCGTTCGGTGGTCTTGGCGCTGTGGCGGTCGCGGACGCCGCGACGTACCTGGTCGGCGGTCTGCTTATCGCGCTGATCACCGTCACATCTCGGACCGAACAGAAAGAGAGTGAGGCCGAGATATCGTCGGCATGGTCGCGCGTCTGGTTAGAGTGGCGGGATGGGCTCCGGCTTGTGGGTCGCGAACGGGTTATCACCGTGTTGCTCGCGATGTCGGCGGCGTTCGCGCTCGGCGAGGGAATCCTCGGCGCGTTATACGTGCCATTCGTGACGGAAGTACTCCAGGGCAGTGAGTTGTACCTCGGCTGGCTGATGTCCGCCCAGGCAGTCGGTGGACTGCTGGGCGCCGTGCTGATGTCGCGCTTTGGAAACGTCGTTACCCCCCGAACCCTTATGGGTGTCAGCGCGGTACTCTTCGGACTCACCGACCTGGCCATCTGGCACGCGCGATCGCTCGAGGCACTTGGACTGCCACCACTTACCCTGGCGCTCGTTCTTATCGTGCTCGTGGGGATCCCTGCAACGGGGTTGGGTGCGGCGTTCTCGACGCTGTTGCAAAGTGGCACCCGGGACGAGTATCGCGGGCGCGTGTTCGGTACGCTCGCGATGACGCAGTCACTGCTGCTCCCTGTGGGGATTGCCCTCGCCGGGGTTCTCGGAGAAGTGGTCGGTATCGTGCCGATGTTGAGTCTGGATAGCGGTCTGTATGCGTTTGCCGGCATCGTTGCGCTCGTGTTTCTGCCGCGGCTGGCCGGCGAACGAACCGGCGCCGTCTTGGAGCAACAGACCTTGGCCGTTGCTCCGGAGTAGAGCATGTCAAGGGCCCTGCGTCTCCGTCCATTACCCCAACCAGGGCTTGTCTGCAAACCCGTTTCGGTGCGGGTAGTGGCTCGGGCACCCGTTCGGAACGCCCCGGAATATGCCGATTCGGGGACCGGCAACGCACGCCGATCAGCGAGGAGAAGGCTCCCGACACCGTTTACAGACAGAACCCTGGGCCGAATTCTGAAGGAAACCGTGCTTGCGCGCGTTCTTATCCTGACAGCGTTCCACGGCGCCGGGCTTGCTGTGGCCGACTTGCCACTGGTTCTTGGGCCGCGACTGCTCTTCATGCTGGGTGCACAAACCATCACCTGAATACCTGATACGGTGGGTTTGCCGCGATAGGGTGTACCTCTAGCACGCTACGTTCGGCTCACGCAACTTCGGCCCAAATCTTCCAAGCGACTTGAGCACAACGTGCATGTGTTTCGTTGTCGGAACCGCGCGGTCGAGATTGACAAGGTTGATGCACCGTCGTAGCATGCGAATGAACGTTCACTCACACGATCGGAAGTGCAACAGATGCCAGAAGTCGACGAAGCAGTGAAGGGGGCGGCGAGCGGCGACTCCCCCGTGGCGCAGGAGCGGCGGGCGCAAATTCTCGACGCCGCATGGCGCACCTTTTCGCGCCGCGGTTTTCACCAGGCGACGATGCAGGATATCTGTCGTGAGGCGGATCTGAGCCCCGGCTCGGTTTACCGCTACTTTCCCGGCAAGGACGACCTGATTGTCGCGCTTGTCGCCCGTGACACCGCCGAGAGCATCGCGGTCATCGAGACACTGTACGACCACGACGATCCTCTTTCCGGGCTGCTCGAACTCGTAAACATGAGCTTCGAGCAATTGCGCGACGTGCGGACTTGCGCGACAAACATTGAGATCGAGTCCGAGGCTGCGCGGAACCCGCGTGTCGGAGCGCTTGTTCGACGCGCCGACGCCGAGCTTGCCGCGGCGCTCGCCGGGGTGCTCCGGCGGCTCGGCGGCGACAGCCATATCCTCGAAGACGCAGACGCTGTCGCACGCGTGCTGATCGCCGTAGTGATTGGAACCAGCGCACAGAAGGCGATCAGCCCCGAGCTCGACGTTGACTCGCACGCACGCATCCTTCGTAGCCTGATTGAGCTTATCGTCCGTCCCAAGGCGCCAGTCGCCGCCCCTCCCGAGAAGCTACGATGACCACCGACGAAATCGCGGCGCCGCGCCGCCGCTCGCTCTACGGGCTGTTCGCGGCACACACGGTCAGTCTCCTGGGCAACTCCGTGACGATGATCGCGCTGCCGTGGTACGTGCTGGAGACGACCGGGAGCGCAGCCCGGGTCGGCGCGGTCGCGTTCGCCCAGACCATACCCCTTATCCTCTCATCCTTTTTCGGCGGCGTGATCGTAGACCGGCTTGGCCATCGCCGTGCAAGCGTCGTCGCGGACATCGCCAGCATGGTGACGATCGCGGCGGTGCCCTTACTCGCCGGAACGGTCGGGCTGCCGTTCAGCATCCTACTCGTCCTCGCCGCGCTCGGCGCCCTGCTGGACGCACCGGGTGGCACCGCACGCGAGTCCCTGCTCCCGGAGGCGATTCACGCCGCACGGATACGGCCGGAGCGGGCGAATGCCACCTTCGAGACGGTCTCGGGGCTGGCATCACTCGTCGGCCCTTCGCTCGCGGGTCTCCTGCTGCTGGTGATGGTTCCGGCAAACGTGCTCTGGGTCAACGCCGCGACGTTCGCGATCTCCGCACTGCTCGTGCGGCTGACGGTGTCTGATCGCGCGGTCGAGGCTGCAGCGCCGGCTCCGTATCTCTCCGCGCTGCTCGAGGGGCTTCGATGGACATTGCGGGACGCGTCCTCGCGATCCCTGATCGTGTATGCAACGGCAGTCACGTTCTTCCTCGCGCCGCTCTTCGCCGTCGTGATGCCCGTTTATATGCGCGAGGAGTACGGCAACGCGCTCGGTCTGGGGCTGTTCCTGTCCGGGATTAGCGGCGGGACGATCGGCGGCGCGATCGTGTACGGCGCGATCGGACACCGGCTTTCCGGCCGCTGGGTGTTCGTCGGCGGGCTGACGGGACTAGCGGTCATGTTTGTCTGTATGGCGTTTTTGCCGCCGTTACCGGTGCTCGTTGCACTCGGCGTGTTCGGCGGTATGGCGACCGGGCCGATTAACCCGCTCATCGGCACGGTGCTGCAGGCGCGGGTACCGGAGCACATGCGGGGCCGGGTATTCGGCACCGTCGGTGCGCTCGCGATGGCCGCCGCGCCGGTCGGTATCCTGTTCGCCAGTCCCTTGCTCGAAGCATTCAACGCTCAGACGGTGATTGCCCTCGTTGCGGCCGCGACCGTTGTGATTGCGTTGATCTCTATATTCGACGGCTCTCTGCGTGCGTTCGATCGCATCGCTCCTGAGAATACGGATGTGCCCTCGCTGTCAGTCTCTTCCGTGACCAGCACGCCGACTGCTATTCGAAGCTCCACCGAGGAGCGTTCATAGGCAATTGCGTTTGCACGTTAAGGCGTCGGCCTTCCCGGCGCGTCCGTGCCCGGGATCGGTACCAGGTGCATCGGGTGGTATCGCGGTGCAGTTAGGCCGACCGGTGCAACGATTCACTGTCTGAAACTGTTCAAGCATTAGTTGATCGTCGGATTGGCGAGCGAGCGCGTTCTCCGCACGACGGTGGGTCGAAAGGCACCGGTACGTCGGTTTACTTCCCTATAGAATCAGCCAGGCGCTTGAAAGCTGACGGTGGCGGCCCCACGCAGTCGCCCAGAGTCCGACGCGGCATGGCGTAGGCGTCGTGGTGACCGACATCCACTACGAAGTTCAGCCGCAGGCGACTGTGCGCAGGAATGGACTCGTACATTGCCCGATACAGGACCACAGCAGTCGGAGCGGAGTAGGGCGAGGTGGGCTGCTATCATAGCTATATGAGGCACGCTGCAGCGATCTGGGACATGGACGGCGTGATCGTGGACTCGGGAGAGTTTCACTTTCAGGCTTGGCGCTGGCTCGCTGACCAGCGCGGCCACGATCTTACACGTGAGGAGTTCGTCCCCACATTCGGCATGCGTAACCCAGATGCGATCTTGGAGCTCTTCGGCGAGATACAGGAGGCCGAAGCGCAAGAGATGTCCCTGTCAAAGGAAGCAGAATTTCGGCGCTTGCTGCGTGGCCGCGTTGAGGCGCTCCCGGGCGCGGACAAGCTGATCCGAGCACTCCATGCCGCAGGACATCGCCAGGCCGTCGCTTCCTCCTCGCCGCTGGAAAATATCGAGATTATCCTTCGAGAACTGGGAGTCGCCGGCTGCTTTCAAACCGTGGCCTCCGGCGACGAAGTAGCACACGGCAAGCCCCATCCGGAGATCTTCACGCTCGCCGCCACCCGGCTTGGCATCGTGCCGATCGATTGCATCGTTCTGGAGGACGCCGTCGTTGGCGTGCGTGCGGGCATCCGTGCAGGGATGCGGGTCTATGCCGTCACTACAACGCGCAACCGGGAGGACCTCGCCCACGCGGACCGAGTCGTGGCATCGCTGGACGAACTCAGTCCTATAGATTTCATCCTGCCATAGCATGCGAGGTCGGTATCGTCTGGGCGCGACAAGCGTCGTGCTGGTGGCACTTGTCGTTCTCGGTGGTGTGCTATCCCCCTCGTGCGGCTGCGCTCCGACAGGGGACTCACGCCGCGCATTACTGCCTGGCGCCGCCCTTCTACCGGATGGGTTTGCGGTCGCGGCGCCGTGGAATGCCGGAGAGCGGCATCGGATAATCCGGGCATACGACGTCAGCACGCATAAGGGGGTAAATCGCCCGCTTCGAACCAACGACGCGTACGCCCTCGACTTCGACCTCGACGTTGGCGAAACCGTCCTCCCCGTCGCGCCCGGACGCGTGCGGTTCGCGGGCGAGGCGCGCGGCGGATTCGCCACATACGGCAACTTCGTGCTCATCGATCACGCACAAGGCATTTCGTCGCTGTATGCCCACCTCGATTCGGTCGCGGTCGAGCCCGGTGCGGTCGTGTCCCTTGAGACACCACTCGGCCAGTCTGGTAGTAGTGGCGGTGTTCGGCCACACCTGCACTTTGCACTGTATCGCGGCGTCCGGCTTGCGAATGACCCGAGCAGCGTTGGACCTTACAGCGGAGCATCAGTCCTCCCCGAGCCGTTCGGGGCAGACCGTAGGGTGGGCCTCGGACGCGGCCAGTGCATCGAATCAGGCCAGCGAACAGCGGGCTTCGAGCGCAGATGGGTCGACGCTGGCGTATAATTTGGTATGAGCGAGCGAGAGGGACGTATCGGCCAAGTGGACGGCTCGACGCCACGACACAACCTCCGCTCCGAACAGCGGTTGCTGCAGCGACTCCCGCACCCGATCGGGTGGCTTGCCACTGGTACGCTGTGGGGGCACGGCGTTCGCAGTCTTATCGGTAACCCGGTTTTCGCCGTTCTGCCCTGGGTATCCCTCGAACGATATGCGGCCAGCCTTGCTCCACCGATGTCCTGGCTGTGGTTATCCGCCTTCGTGCTCGGCTATCCGCACGCGCTGTACACGGCCCTGGAAATACGCCACGTCCTGGGAACGAGCGATCACATCGTCGGACCTCGGACCATAGGTCAAGTCATCTGCTTCGGCGGGCAGGCGTTGCTCGGTGGCGTACTCGCGGTGTGGTACACCGGGTACGGAGCGGTGGTGCTCGCGGGCCGGCTCGGTCATGATCTTCACGCGATGGTGGCTGTATTGGCAGTCGGCGGGAGCGTCGGCGCGGTGGTGGGACTGCAGGATGTGCTGGTTGTGGACGCCCTCCTGCGGCCGGGCAGGGTGTTAGACGCGGTGATACGAGCGGTAACTCCTGCACAGTGGCTGCCGGTGACGGCACCAACTGCGTTCGGACAGGTATTGCTTGCCGAGCTTTTGCTACCCCTGATCTGAACCGCGCAACCTGTGGTTGATGCGGCGGCTATACCGACCGCGGATAAGCGCCGAGCACGCGCACCCAGGCGGTTTCGCGTTCAACCTCCTGAATCGCGGCGGCGAGTGCCGGCTCCGTGCTCCAACCGGCGCAGTCCACATAAAAGACGTACTCCCAACCCTCACCGCGCATCGGGCGCGACTCGAGCTTCAGGAGGTTTACTTCCCGTGCCGCGAGGCATCCCAAGGCCCGGTGCAGCGCACCAGGGCGATTCGCGGTCGAGAAGACGAGCGAGGTCTTGCCTTCCACATCGGTTCTCGCTGTCGCCTCGTGACCGACGACAAGGAAACGCGTGCGGTTCGTTGGATTGTCCTCGATGCCCTCGGCCAGTACGGCGAGTCCGTACACCTCTGCCGCGCGGCTGGATGCTACGGCCGCCAATGTCGAATCGCCTGCCTCAGCCACCCACCGCGCTGCTCCGGCCGTATCGTGGTAGGAAACCGCCAAGATTCCGTGCTCGCGCAGCCATCCAGCCGTCTGGTCAAGGGCCTGCGGGTGCGAGTACGCACGCCGGATCTGCTCTATCTCCGCGCCGGGTGGTGCAAGCAGACAGTGTCGGACGCGCAGCTCGTGCTCCCCGGTGATATGCAATCGTCCCGCGTGCTCCAGCAGCAGATCGTACGTCTGGTGAATCGTGCCAGCCTGTGAGTTTTCGCAGGGCACGACGGCCAGTTCCGCCTCGCCACTCGCAAGCGTCTCGAAGACATCTCGCAGCAGCGGCCGGGGGACGCTCTGGGCACCTGGTATCGCCTCGATCAGCGCTTGTTCGCTGTACGCGCCCGGTTCGCCCTGAAACGCAACTTTCATCTTTGTCACCCTGCAGATTCACTACGACGCTTGCACAATGCGATCAATCCTACCAAACCTGCCCCGATAGAACCGGACTGGACGACGTTACTGCGCTTGAAGTGACGTGGCTCGAAGCCTCGCGGTCGGCACAGGATGGCTGATCCATAAACGCGACCGTAAACGTCTCGTAAACATACCGCCGAGGTAAGCCCGTAGTGGGCTGGAACTGTGGTGGAATGAACCGTGCGTAGTGCGTGCCGTAGGTTGGACATCGCCCCCAGCGATACTGCGCGAATGGGCTACTCACAATAGGACGCTTTGGTACGAGACGGCGAGGCAAGGGGAGAGACGGTATGAGCATTCGGTTCGTTCATCGGGCTACGACTAGTAGCCTGTTCTCGCAGGACGAGAGCAGCCTTGCGACGTCTCTGCGCAAGGTGGACATCCGAGACGTCGAGCGTACACTCGGCTGGTTTCTCACCGTGGTACTCCTTGTCCTGTGGTTCGCGCTGAACTGGCCATCCTCCGTCCTCTTGGCTTTGATCGGCGTGCAGCTTCTGGTGGCAACCAGTCCCCGCCGTTCATAAAAACGTCCAACCGCTACGGATCTACGCGTGTGCCAACTCTGCTCACTGCAGCAGTAGCGATATCACGTAGCAGATCTCGATACCTTCGATCACGAAGGGCAGTGCCACGCGTGAGCGGCCAGCATTTTGTGCAGGTATAGGGTCCGTCGCTCCAACGTACAGAAACGTATCTGCCGCGAATGCCAGAAAACCGGACGCCGATTCCGCCCGGTAGCAAGCAGGATGGCTGCGAGGCTGAGGCCCTCAGGCAACTGGTGTAGCAGGACCGCGAACAAGGTCAAGGTCCGATACCCGTAGACCGCCCAAAGCCGGTCATTATCGCCATACCGTCGGAGAATGTGTGTACGGTCCGGCCGAGCAGGGCGGCGAGGCTTGCGGTCGGATAGAGCTGACGAGCTTCTTCGCACGGGTGCTCTACGTGCGCGTGTCCGTGGAGAGCGCAGTGGTACTCGTGCTGCCCCTTCATCTTCATGTTCCCAGCGAGAGAGCGACATTCTCCGCGACAAACAACGTGAGGTACCCGTGCGCGATCAGTGGCCCGGCTAGTGGGTTCTCCGCTACGGCCTCGGGTATCAGATCGAGCAGCGCGGCGGCCGGGATAAAGCCAGCGCCGAGCGCGACGAGCAACTCCAGGCACGCCCGCGGAAAGTTATCGGTAACACGCTTCAGACTGGTACAATCGCTTCCATGCGCCGCCACGGCGGGGCATTTGGGGTCCTAGCGGTCCTGGCCCAGTCAGCAAAACTACGTTATACCGCGTCCTACGACGCTTGGAGGAGACCACAGCCGTGGCAGAACAGATCCGTACTACGACCGAGAACGCTCTTCCCGCCTCGATCAGTCGATTGCACGACCTTGCATACAACCTACGCTGGCAGTGGGACGCGCCAACCAGAGAACTGTTCGCGCGGCTCGATTTATCTCTATGGGAGAGCAGCAATCAGAACCCCGTTCTCGTACTGCAGGGTGTGGGGCAGGAACGATTGAACGAGGCTGTCGGCGACTCGGAATACACAGCCGCTGTCGACCATGCTGCCGCGATGCTGGATGCGTACATGGCGAGCGATGCGACTTGGTTCCGACAGGAACATGGCGACGCGGGAGGCTCGACGATCGCTTACTTCTCGGCAGAGTTCGGTCTTTCCGAGGCACTGCCGATCTACTCGGGCGGACTTGGTGTACTCGCGGGTGATCATCTCAAGTCGGCGAGCGACCTCGGGATTCCGCTTGTTGCCGTGGGGCTCCTCTATCAGCAGGGGTACTTCCGGCAGCGGCTCAGCGAGAGCGGATGGCAGCAGGAGCTCTGCGACACCAACGACTTTGGGAAGCTACCGCTGGTACCAGAGCGCGCTCCGGACGGCACGCCAGTCGTGGTCGAGGTGCCCTTTCCCGAGCGGCCGGTTCTGGCGCAGGTGTGGCGTGCACAGGTGGGCAGGGTGCCCCTCTTCCTTCTCGACACAAACCTCCCCGAGAATAGGCCCGAGGACAGGGACATCACGGACCAATTGTACGGCGGCGACGTGGAAACCCGTATCAGACAGGAGCTGGTACTTGGCATCGGCGGCTACCGCGCGCTGGAGCGGCTGGGCATTGAACCCACCGTGTACCACATGAATGAAGGGCATTCCGCGTTCCTGTCGCTGGAGCGGATATGCACCCTCATGCAGCAGCGCGGCATCTCCTTCGCTGAGGCGCGGACGATTGTACAGGCGGGATCCGTCTTTACCACCCATACCCCCGTGGCAGCGGGCCACGACTACTTTCCGCCTGAGCTAATGCATCGCTACCTCGGGCATTTCACGCAGAACCTGGACATCCCATGGCACGAGTTCCTCGCGCTTGGGCGGCACGACCCGAACAACGAAGGGGAGTACTTCTGCCAAACAATCTTTGCCCTGCGAATGTCCTCGTACGCCAACGGGGTCAGCAGGCTGCACGGTGAGGTAAGCCGCGACATGTGGAAGTCCTTGTATCTGGATACGGCAGTAGAGGAGGTGCCGATCGGGCACGTGACCAACGGTGTTCACCTGCTGTCGTACTTGTCGCCCCAGCTGGCTGGACTCTGCGACCAGTACCTCGGTGCGACCTGGAGACAAGGTCACACGGCTTCTCAGTTACGGGAGGAGTTCGACCGCGTGCCTTCCGGGGAACTCTGGCAGATACATACCAAGCATCGGTGGGATCTCATGCGCGTAGTCCGCCAGCGGCTGCGTTCACAGCTTGAACGCGATCAATCGCTGGAGGAGTCGAGCAGCGGTGCGGATGTCCTCAACCCGGATGCCCTCACGATTGGCTTCGCACGCCGCTTCGCCACGTACAAGCGAGCGACCCTGCTACTGCGCGATCCTGATCGCCTGGCACGGATCCTCACCAACCCGGCCCGGCCCGTGCAAGTCGTCTTCGCCGGCAAGGCGCACCCGCGCGACGAGGGTGGGAAAGAACTTATCCGCCGCGTGGTCGGACTGTCCCGGCAGGAGCCGTTCCGCGGTCGGCTCGTATTTCTTGAAGACTATAACATCGGAGTCGCGCGTACCCTCGTACAGGGAGTGGACGTATGGTTGAACAACCCGCAACGTCCACTGGAGGCAAGCGGTACGAGCGGTATGAAGGCCGCCGCGAACGGGGTGTTGAATGTCAGCACGCTGGACGGCTGGTGGGATGAGGCCTGGGCAGCAACACGGGACGATGACGCGCCTCCAGGCTGGGCCATTGGCGACAGCACAAGCTACGACGATAAAGAATATCAGGAGCGTGTCGAGGCGGACGCTTTGTACAACCTGCTCGAGCGGGAAGTAGCACCCTTGTACTACGATCGCGACGGGGATGGATTGCCTCGCCGCTGGATCGAGCGAATGAAGTCGGCGATGTACACGGTCTCCCCCGTATACAATACCGATCGAATGCTTCGTGAGTATGCCGAGCGGTACTATCTCCCGGCAATGGATAGCTATCGTCAGATGCGTTAGTACCGATACGGTTGCGAGCACCACATGCGGCTTGACCTGGCGGGCCTGGCATTCCCGGGCAGGCGTCAGCCCGTGTTCGCGGCGCGCGGGGCGGTCGCCACGAGTCAGCCACTGGCGACACAGGCGGGGCTCCGCATACTACAGGCAGGTGGAAATGCCGTTGATGCGGCAATCGCCACCGCCGCCACGCTCACCGTCGTAGAGCCAGCCTCTACCGGCATCGGCGGGGACGCCTTCGCGCTCGTTTGGAAGGACGGCAAGCTCCACGGCCTGAACGGTTCGGGCCGTGCACCCGCAGGGCTCACCGTCGAGCAGGTGCGACGGCGGGGACACGACGCTATGCCGGGACATGGCTGGCTTTCCGTCACGGTCCCGGGCGGACCTGCGGCTTGGCGCGATCTGCACGATCGCTTTGGCACGCTGCCGTTCGCGCGACTCCTGGAGGCAGCGATCGAGTATGCCGAGCGCGGCTATCCTGTCTCGCCCATTGCACTTCGACTCTGGCGTAGCCAGGCGGAAAGCGTGCACCCTGCGCTCCAGGGTGCGGAATATGCCGCCTTTGGCCCGACCTTCACTCCGAACGGAAGGGTGCCGGGCGTCGGAGAAACCTGGAAAAGTGCGGAGATGGCCCGCTCCCTCCGCCTCCTCGCGGAGACACAAGGCGACACGCTGTACCGGGGTGCGCTCGCTGATGAGATCGTCCGATTCTCTAGGCGGACTGGAGGCGTTCTCTCCGAGGACGACTTCGCCGCCCACACCAGTACGTGGGTCGAGCCCATCAGCACCAGCTACCGTGGCTTCGACGTATGGGAGTGCCCGCCGAACGCGCAGGGGCTGGCTGCGTTGATCGCGCTTAATATTTTGGAGGGTTTCGACCTCCCGGCGCTAGGCAGGGAATCCTTAGAGAGCTATCACGTGCAGTTAGAAGCGATGAAGCTCGCATTCGCCGATGCCAGGCAGTACATTAGCGATCCAGAGCACCCGGCGATACCCGTCGAAGATTTGCTATCCCGCAGGTATGCGGATGAACGTCGCCGTCTGATAGGGGACTCGGCGCTCGACGCGTTTCC
>JADDPA010000022.1 GCA_016782125.1 Thermobaculum sp. | reverse complement strand
CTCGATGTCACTGGGCTTGCCGCCCCCCGCACACCGGAGCAACCGCAGCGTCTCGCCCTTCTGCTCGAGTTGTCCGCACTCGTACTTCACAACCTGTGTGGAGCCGTATTTGTCTCGGGTGCTGTCCGCGACGAGCACGACCGCCTTCCCTTTGCCGGCGTACCGGAGCTCGTACGAGATGGGATCGCCCTCCTGGGTGTAGGCCACCAACCCCCACCGCGCGGGCTTGCCGCCACGGTACGCGTGGACGAAATCAGTGCGCCGCTCCGGCTCGTTCACCTGGCCATCCACCTGCACCTCGGACGTACCGAAATCGGTCAGATCATCGACAGTGGCCGGAGGTGCGCCGTCAGGAGCCTTCGAAAGTTGCTTCTCCAGATACCCCACGCTCTTGCCGCGCAGCTCCCGGACCCAACCCGGGACTCCATCGGCCACCTTCGCCACCGGCTCAAGCTTCTCCACCTCTACCCGATAGCGTCCGAGCGGGGAGACGACCAGGTAGGTCCCCTTCTCGTCCGCCTTGGGCTCGAGGAAGAGGACGTACTCCTCGCACAGGCGGTAGGGCGGGTCGTTCTCGTCGTACTGCTCCTCGGTCCAGCCCCAGAAGAGCCTGACCGTCTGGTCCGGCACGCCCTGGAGCGACCTCACCACCTCCAGGGTGACGCGGCGGCCGCCGAAACTTGTGGGCCTCGCGCCTTCCGGCGGACCCTCCACCCCCGTCACCCGCGCGAGGACGACCGCCGTGGCTCGTTCCTGTGCTTGTTCGAGGGTGGCGGGCCAGAACTCCCACAGGACGTTCAGTGGTGGTTGTTCCACAGGCTCTTGCGTGCCGGGGGAGCAACCTGCGTCGCCGGTCGATTCGCCTGCGAACTGCGGCCCCAGCAGGTGCGTCAGCAGATCGAGTGCGGCCCTGTCTTCCCCGGTGTACAGCACCAGCACCCGCTCCTTGCGGAAGAAGTGTGGCTCACCCTCCCAGAGAATACTTATCGTCCGCGGCTGGCCGTCCGGGCCGATCTTCGAGGCATCTTCATCGGCTGCCTCAAGGCCATCCTCGCCCAGGTCGGTGTCATCGTAGTTATAGGACTGCAACTCAACAGGACGCTTGAGATCCCTTCCGCTAACGCGGAGTACCGTGCCCTCCGCTCTCAGGAAGGGTTGGCGGACATCGGCGACGGGCTCAACCTGATAGCCCTTCCCGCGCAGGTGGTCAACGAAGCTGACGTGGTCTCGGAGCGGCCCCCCGTGGCTGTACGCCTCGATCCCGACCGTGGCGACCGGGGTGGGTTCGTTCCGACCGGGCTGCGGTGCCCCGCTTCGTTCTCGCGGTACCTCGGTCGCCCGAGACGCGGTGGGTAGTGGCTTCGCGCAGGCCGTAATCAGGAGCACCACCGCTAATGCTGGCAGTATCCACGATGTTCGTTGCGTCATGCCCACCTCCGTAGCATCGCGGTGAGAAGCCTAATCCTACCACTGATCGCCAGGGCGAGTGTCTACTCGATAGAACGGCTAACCCGGAGTGAAAGTTCCCCTAATCGCTTCGACCGCTACACGGCCTGCATTGCGAGACTGGCCGCGAAGGAAGCAGGGGTGGGTTATACTCGCAGACAAGGCGACTGCATTGCGGCCAAGAGACGGGGGAGGGCTTATGGCCACGCTTGAAATACCCAAGGTCACCCGACGGCGCTTCAACGTGGATGAGTATCATCGCATGGCCGAGATCGGCGTACTCCTGGAAGATGAGCGCGTCGAGTTGATCGAGGGAGAGATACTCTGGATGAGCGCGAAGGGGAGCCAACACAACGCGTGCATCAACCGATTGACTGCGTTGCTCGCGAACCGTCTTGGTGATACGGCGATCCTCAGCGTCCAGAACTCAATCCGGACGGACCAGTACAGCGAGCCAGAACCCGACGTAGCAGTGCTACGACCGCGCGAGGATTACTACGAGACTGCCTTACCCTCGCCCGCTGACGTACTGCTCCTGATCGAGGTTGCCGACACATCGCTGGCATACGACCGTGGCCTGAAACTGCCGCTCTACGCCCGCGCCGGGATACCAGAAGTGTGGATCGTGGATCTGACGAACGAGGTGATAGAGCAGCACGCCGGTCCGGCCGACGGGGCGTACCGATCGGTCCGGCATGTGGCGCGCGGGCAGACGATCACGCCCTCGGCCCTGCCGTCCCTCGCAATCGCGGTGGATGCGGTGCTCGGCTAGCCCCCGGCAAAACCTTGTGCACGGAGCACTTTATTGAGCTTGTCCGGGCTGTAGCCCACCACCGCCTCGTCGCCGATGAGCGTCACGGGCGTCCCCATGTACCCCATACCGACCAACTCGGCTATGAACTCCTGCTTCTCCGAGATGTCCCGCCCCTCATACGCGATGCCCCGTCGTGATAGAAACTCCATCACATGCTCACACGCGTGTCACTGCGGCTGATGATACACCACGATCTTCTTGTCCATCGTAGGGACCTCCTTCAACTCACATCCTCTCGGGCAAGACATATGCCGCGCGCGACCGTAAAGTGGCGACGACCCTACCGTCAATGCGCCGCAGGGTGGCTTCAGGCGCGCGGCGGGGCAGCAGGTCGGGCCGATCGCAAGACGAGCCAGCCTGCCGCGCCGGCAATGAGCGAAGCCGCGAGGATGCCCGTCTTGGCCGCATCAAGCAACGGGCCTTCGCCGAACGCCAGGCTCCCGATGAACAGAGACATCGTGAAGCCGATGCCCGCGAGCAGCCCCGCGCCGTAGATATGCCGCCAGCCCACGTCATCGGGCAGGTCCGCGAGGTGCAGCCGGACCACTCCCCAAGCGAAGAGGAGGACGCCCACCTGTTTGCCCACAACCAAGCCCGCCACTATGCCGAGCGTCACCGGCTCTGTGAGGGCGTCAACGATACCGCCGCCGAGCGCCACGCCCGCGTTGGCGAGCGCGAACAGGGGCACGATACCGAAGGCGACCCACGGGTGCAGCGCGTGCTCGAGCCGCTGCATCGGACTCTGCACGCGCTCGCACGCAGCCTCGAGCTCCGCCACCGCCGCCTGCTGCCCCCCATTGCTGAGGATGTGCGGCCCCTCCTCGCCCGCCCGGTCGAACTCCTCGAGGATCTCCCGGCTGCGCCGCAGGAACCCGTCGGAGTCCATGCGCGTCCGCGCCGGGATCGTCAGCGCCAGCAGCACGCCAGCGATCGTCGCGTGCACGCCCGACTCGAGGAACGCCACCCATAGCCCCAGCCCCAACAGCGCATAGGGTATCGGGTGCCGCACGTGAAGCCGATTGGCGACAACCAGTGTCCCCAGGAAGGCTGCGCCTACCCCAAGCCACCCCCACGAGACCTCGGCGGTATAGAAGAGTGCGATCACCAGCACGGCGCCGAGGTCGTCTACGATGGCGAGCGCGGTGAGGAAGATCTTGAGGTTCGCGGGCACCCGGCTCCCCAGCAGAGCGAGCACACCGAGCGCGAATGCGATGTCCGTGGCCATCGGCACGCCCCAGCCACCCACGCCCTCGCCACCCAGGTTGATCGCCACGTAAATGAGGGCGGGCACGACCATGCCCCCCAGCGCCGCGGCGACCGGCAAGGCGGCCAGGCGCAAGGACGCGAGCTCGCCGACCAGCACCTCCCGCTTCATCTCGAGGCCGACGACAAAGAAGAACACCGCCATCAGCCCGTCGTTGATCCAGTGCAGCAGTGTCTCGGAGATCGCGTAGCCTTCGGGGCCAATGGTGATCTTCGCCCCCCACAGCGCGGCGTAGCTGTCCGCCCACGGCGAGTTGGCCCACACGAGCGCGGCAAGTGCACACGCCATCAACACTATGCCGCCGGAGGCTTCGGCATGCATAAACTCGTTAATTGGGTACAGCACCTTCCTGATCGGCGCTCGTCCCTGTACGGGTACGCTCCTACTCATCCTTCTTTTCCCCTCCTCTTACTGCAGGTAGCGCAGCCAGATGTAGACGGTGGACACCAGCAGGCTGCCCACCGTGACGAGCAGGCCGTACCTGAGGAACTGCCAGAACCCGATTGGGTGCCCCTCCCGGGCGGCAAGGTTGACGAGGATCACGTTCGCCGACGCGCCGATGATTGTGGCGTTGCCGCCCAGGTCCGCGCCGAGCGCCAGCGACCACCACAACACGTCGGAGTCCTGACCTTCGGAAAGCTGCTGCACGACGGGGATCATCGTGGCCGTGTACGGTATGTTGTCGACGACGCCGGAGAGTATCCCGGAAAGCCACAGGAGGAGCATCGCCGTCGCCGCGGTGTCGCCACCCGTCAGGGCCACCGCCCCCTCGGCCAGGACCTCGATGAGTCCCACCTCGATCACGCCCGCGACGAGCATGAACAGCCCGATGAAGAAGAACAGCGTCGGCCACTCCACCTCCTGGAGCACCTCAGCCGGATCCTCGCGCGCGACGAGCATGAGCGCCACCGCGCCGACGAGCGCGATCGTCGCCGGCTCGAGGTGCAGGATGCCGTGGAACAGAAAACCGGCGAGGGTCAGTCCCAGCACGATCAGCGACTTGCGCAGCAACTCGGGGTGCGTGATCATCTCGCGCTCGTCCAGGTCGAGGAGGGCGTCGCGCAGCTTCGGATCCACCGCGAAGTACCCGCTGAACATCCAGCGAGCCGCGATCAGAAACAGCACCAGACAGATAACCGACACAGGAAGCATATTCGAGAGGAACGCCACGAAATCGAGGTTCGCCGCGCTGCCAATGAGGATGTTTGGCGGGTCACCGATGAGCGTGGCCGCGCCGCCGATGTTCGAGGCCAGGATCTCGCCGATCAGGAACGGCACCGGGCTCAGGCCCAGCCGCGCCGCAAGGAAGAGCGTGATCGGCCCGACGAGCACCACGGTGGTCACGTTGTCGAGGAGCGCGGACGCCACGGCGGTGATGACGCACAACACGACGAGTATCCGGTATGGCTCGCCGCCCGCGAGGCGCGCCGCACGGATAGCGAGCCAGCCGAACACCCCCGTCTTGCGGATGATACCGGCGAGGATCATCATGCCCGCCAGCAGGAAGATCACGTTGAAGTCGATGTGCTCGAACGCCTCCTCCTGGCTGACGATGCCCACGAGGATCATCACCAGGCCACCGGCGAGCGCGGCGATCATCTTGTCGATCTTCTCGCTCGCAATGAGCACGTAGGTGAGCACGAAGATGGCCGAGCCAAGCAGAAGCGGCGACATCAGGCGTCCCCTTCGGCCTGGCCACCGAGCAGCGGCTCCAGCCCGCAGGCGCGCACCCACACCAGCAGCAGCTCCAGATGGTCGATATACCCGATCACCCGGCGCTCGTTGTCCGTGATGGGCAGGCCGCTGATATCGGGGCGGTGCAACAGGGCGAACGCGTCGCGCACGGTATCCTCCATCCGGACGGACAGCGGCTCGAGCATGAGGTCGCCCGCGATGCGCGCGCCCATGTTCCGGGCGTAGGCGAGTGTCTGCTCGACGTCAGTGATCGCTCCCAGGAACTCCTCGGGCACGATCTTGAGGTAGATATTGTCCACGAGCCGTTGTACGGGGAGTATTCCCACCAACCGCTCCTCGTGGTCCACCACGGCGATCACGCGCGCCGGGATGCGCCCCGGCTGCCTCCGCCACGTGCTGCAGGTCATCGTCGACGCGCACGGTGATGCTCTCGATCTCCAGGAGCCTGTCCGCCTCCCCTATGGTTGTCCGCTGCGTGATTGACTCCGGCGTGCGCACGTCCATCCTCCCCTCTGCCAGGAAATATGACCAACTAAAAAGGTGGAGTCCGTTTGACGGACTCCACCTGATGCCTGCGGTTCGTGGGAGCAGGCGCCCCTATTCGGTTCCGAGCCTCATTATACCCGCGCGCGCCAGGTATGCGAGTGCTGCTTGCACCGGCACCAGGGCACAGTTGGCGGTCGCAGGGATCGGTGAACGCGGGCGACCGCTTCCTGGCTTACGGGGAGATGTCGCTGGGCCAACTGCACGGTGGGACAGTGGGCAGCGGGCTTGAATATCAACATCGGCCACAGGGCAGGCACGCAGACCCGCTCCTACCCCTCGCCTACCGCTATGGGACAACGCTTGTCAGCGGGATGCTGGGCACGCTGGTGACTTGCTCCGGCTCGTCCACTCCCTCGTAAGGAGGACGCGAGCGCAGTTGGGGCCAGGTGTGGAGGGCGTCGGAGATCGTGCGGGTGTTGGGGACTGCCACCAAGTTCCCGGCACACACTATCATGTGCCTTGGACGAATATGCTGTCGGAGGGTAGGAGGATGGGGCTAATCAGGTTCGGGATCATCGGCCTGAGGAGGGGTCGGAGCTACGCACGGGTGCTCCGCTTGGTGGGCGGCGCGGCGGTCGTTGCGTTGTACGACGCGGACCAGTCACGCGCTGATGCGGCGGCACACGAGATCGGGGCGCGGGCCCACGGGAGTTTGGAAGCGTTCCTGAGCTCGGAGATCGACGCGGTAGTCGTCGCCTCCCCAATACCATTCCACGCCGAGCAGTCGGGCGCGGCGCTCGCCGCGGGGAAGCATGTGCTGTGCGAGGTGACCGCGTGCGACACGCTCGATGCAGCGCGGTCGCTCGTGGCGGCAGCGCGGGCAACGACGGCCGTGTACATGTTCGCCGAAAACTACCGCTACCTGGACGAGGTTGAGCAGCTTCGGCGGATGCGCGTGGACGGGCACTTCGGGGAACTCTACTACGGTGAGGGTGAGTACCTCCATGACGTGCGCGACCTCTTCGTCGCTTCGGACGGCACTCCCACATGGCGCGCCCAGCCGAACGGTCCCGTGTACTGCACGCACAGTATCGGCCCACTACTCTACATCCTCGACGACCGTGTCCGCACCGTCAGCGCGCTGGCATCGCGGAGTGAGGAGGATACGGATGGTCTCCCACCGAAGATGCACGTCTTGCAGATGACGACAGACCGCGGGGCGACGCTGCGCGTGCGGGTGGATATCGGCTCGCCGCGGCCGCACAATATGGCCCACTATGCGCTGCAGGGGACTCGCGGGGCGTACGAGGCGTGGCGCGGCCTCGGCGACCGCAGCAAGGTGTGGCTCGTGGACGAGCACGAGCCGTCGCGGGTGTCCGACTCGGCGTGCTGGCACCCTCTGGAGGAGTACGCAGCCCGCTACATCCCCGACCGGCTCGCGGCGCCGCCGGAGGCGCGTACTGGGGGACACGGCTCGAGCGAGTACTGGATGCTGCGCGACTTCCTGGCCGCCGTGCGCGGAGAGATCGCCCCACCGATCGACGCATACGCTGGCCTGGACTATACGCTGCCGGGGATCCTCGCGCTCGAGTCCGCTACGCGGCGGGGCGCGCCCGTGGACGTCCCGGACCCGCGCGCCTGGTGAGGGGTATGG